>USKV01000136.1 GCA_900555355.1 uncultured Collinsella sp. | reverse complement strand
TGACTTCCGCTTCGGTCGTCCCAGGAGCCTCGGGGTCCAAGTCGCCGAGGGCTCCCAAGAAAAGCCGGAGCGCCCTTGAAACCTTTCCAGCCGCAATCATATCGAGCAAAACCGGAGCTGCGCCCATGCCGACGCCTTCGGCCGACACAGCCGGCTCATGCAGAATCGCACGGGCGACGAGATGGGGTTCGGTACGAAGAAGCTCCAGCGCCACCAACGTACCGGCGCTGTGCGCAAGCACATTTGTCGGAGCGCCGACGTGTTCGATCACGGCTTGCAGGTCGGCGGCCTGAGCGGCAAGATCATAGCTGCCGTCTGCCGCATCGCTGCTGCCACCGCAGCCGCGGCGGTCGTAGGCAATTACGCGGTAGTTGCGGCTGAGCTCACAAGCGATACCGTCAAAAAATGTGCCGTCGACACAAGCGCCGTGCACGCACACCAAGGCGGGTGCATCAGGCGATACATCCGGGCCGGCATATTCGCGACAGGCAATCGTGGTGCCCGCATTCTCGACCGTAAATTCCATGTTGTGCCCCATCGTCTTGCGTTTTGTTAACAGATTAACTGTACCCGACCCGATACCTTTCATGACGCGGCATCGAAGGCAGAGTTAAAAAACGAAACCTGCAAAGCACAAGCCCGGACCATACGTTGGAGCCGATGCTATGCTTAAGGTCAATTGTCTTGAGGAGCTTTTACCTATGTCTACGTTTCTAAATGCCAGCCCCATCTTTGGGCCCGTTCGCAGCCGTCGCCTGGGCCTTTCGCTCGGTGTCAACATGATGCCGGCCAGCGGCAAAATCTGCACGTTCGACTGCATTTACTGCGAAAACGGCCTCAACGCCGAGCGCCCCTGCCATGAGCCGTACAACACAGCTGCCGTGGTACTCGACGCGCTCGAGGCAAAGCTGCACGAGATGGCAGCTGAGGGCGAGCTCCCCGATGTGATCACCTTCGCAGGCAACGGCGAGCCCACCGCCGCACCGGAGTTTCCGCAGGCCATCGCCGGTGCCGTGGCGCTGCGCGACGAGCTTGCCCCAGACTCCAAGATCGCCGTGCTCTCCAACGGCACGCGCGCCGACCGCCCCCAGGTACACGATGCGCTCATGATGGTCGACGACAACATCCTCAAGCTCGATACGATCGACCCGGCATTTATCCAGCTGCTCGATCAACCCGTTGGCCCCTACGATGTGGAGCACCAGATTGAGACGTTCGAAAGCTTTGACGGTCACGTTATTATCCAGACGATCTTTTTGACCGGTGAGTATCAGGGCAAGCCCATCGACAACACCGGCGAGGAGTACGTTGCCCCCTGGCTCGCGGCGCTTGAGCGCATTCGTCCACAAGAAGCAACCATTTACACGGTGGCGCGCGAGACACCGATTGCTGGCCTTGCCAAAGCGGCGCCTGAGGTGCTCGACGCCATTGCCGCGCGCGTCCAAGCCCTCGGCATCCCCTGCCAGGTGAGCTACTAGCAAAACCACGCAGCAGCTAGTGCCCGCCATCCCGCCCCATCAGTTGCGGTGATATAGTTCCTATTTGTGCTGTTAAACCGCTTAAATCGGAACTATATCACCGCAACTTTTATGGACGCGTGAGTGGGCTATACTAGCTGCGAATGAAAGGAAGTTAGCCATGTTTGACAATGGACCCGTGCCTGGCCGCAACGACGCTTGCTGGTGCGGCAGCGGCAAAAAATATAAGAAATGTCACAGCGCCTTCGACGAGCGCCTCGAGCGCCTGTGGGAGGAGGGCTGGGAGGTCCTGCCCCGCACGCTCTACAAGACGCCCGCCGATATCGAGGGCATCAAACGCTCGGCCGCTATCAACGTGGGCGTGCTCGATTATGTGGGCGAGCACATCGCCGCGGGCATGACCACCAACCAGATTGACCAGATGATCTACGACTACACCGTCGAGCACGGTGGCACGCCGGCTGACCTCAACTACGAGGGCTACCCCAAGAGCGTGTGCACCTCGATCAACGACGTGGTCTGTCACGGTATCCCCTGCGATACGGACGTGCTGCACGAAGGTGACATCATCAACGTAGACTGCTCCACGATCTTGGACGGCTACTTTAGCGACTCGAGCCGCATGTTCTGCATCGGCGAGGTCTCTGCCGAGCGCCAGCGCCTAATCGACGTCACCCGCGCCAGCGTGGAGGCGGGCCTGGCGGCCGTCAAGCCATGGCTGCCGCTGTCCGTTATGGCCGAGGCCGTACAAAAGACGGTCGAGGACGCCGGCTTTAGCGTGGTGCGCGAGTACGGCGGACACGGCATCGGCAAGGAGTTCCATGAGGACCCGTTTGTGGGCTTTACCACCGAGGCACCCGATGTGGACACCATCATGGCTCCGGGCATGGTCTTTACCATCGAGCCCATGGTCAACGCCGGAGCGCCCGACATCAAGATCAGCAAGGGCGATGGCTGGTGCGTTCGCACCAAGGACGGTAGCGATTCGGCTCAGTGCGAGGTACAGCTCGTAGTGACCGAGGACGGTTACGAGCTGCTGAGCTGGTAGCCGTGGATGCGCCGGATGCTGACGGGCACGCTCGTCTTGCATCCGGCGTTTTATTTGAGCGTTTTGCCTGATAAAACCTGCCAAAATAAACCTGTCCCTTTTTGGCAGGTCGAGCGGAGAGGACTGCTTGTGAACATCCTGGTTTTGCTGCCCGTCAATGACCGCCATCGCGCAATTCTTGAATCGAGCGCTCCGGGCGAGGACTTTATCTACACGAGCTCCGACGCCGCCACGCGCGAGCAGGTCGCCGATGCCGACGTGATCTTGGGCAACATCGACCCTGACATGCTCACGGCATGCGAACATCTCCAGCTGTTGCAATTGCAGACCGCTGGCTATGACGATTACTTGGCCGCCGGCACCGTGCCGGCCGACGCTAAGCTTTCCTGCTCGGTAGGCGCCTACGGTCAGGCCGTAAGCGAGCACATGTTTGCCATGGTGCTGTCTATGATGAAGCGCCTGCCCGGTTATCGCGACTTGCAGCGCGAGCATCGCTGGGAGGATTTGGGCCCGGTCACCTCGCTCAAAAACGCCAATGTGCTGGTGCTGGGCGCGGGCGATATCGGCGGCCACTTCGCCACGCTCTGCCGCAGCATGGGTGCGCACGTCCGCGGCATCAAGCGCCACCCGCTCGTCTACCCCATTGTGTTTGAGGACATGGACGGCATGGATGCCCTGTCTGAGCGCTTGGCCGAAGCCGACGTCGTCGCATCCTTTATGCCGAGCACACCCGAGACCCGCGGCCTGGCAAACGCCGAGTTCTTCGCCGCGATGAAACCGGGCGCCTTCTTTGCCAACGGCGGCCGCGGCGATCTTGTGGTTGCCGACGACTTGGTTGCCGCTCTGGAGTCGGGACGTCTCGCCGGCGCCGCGGTCGACGTCACCGACCCTGAGCCGCTACCCGAGACAAGCCCACTGTGGGATGCGCCTAACATGCTCATCACGCCGCACGTCTCCGGCTGGTTCCACCTAGCCGCCACGCTCAATAACGTGGTCGACATCGCCGCGGAGAATCTGCGTCATCTGCAGGCCGGCGAGACCCTTCGCTGCTGGATCGAACACTAAGAATTACGCCGTTTTACAAACGGCGTAATGAGCCGACGCTGCGAGCCCGCCGTTTGGCCAATCTGCCGTTCAATTTCAAAGGCGCGACCAGAAGGTCAGCGCCTTTTCATTTCACGGCACCTTGGCTCAAACGGCGGGCTCTCGCTGGCGTTTACTCAACCTGTGGGGTCTTCAAATTGTTAGAGCGTTGCTAAGTAATTCTTTGCGTCTTCTACGCTCATTGCGGCGACTGGTGCGTGCGAGCAGAGCTTGACATCGTTGGTGACCAGAAGGTCTGTCTTTGCGCGCATCGCTGCCGCGATGATTAAATCGTCTTCGTAATCGCTATGGAGCTCACGCTGCTTACTCGCCATCCATATGTCGCTCAGGTCGCAGGGCACGGGCGTAGCAAGTTGCGACAACACATCAAGACAATCCCATGCGAGTGATGTCGCCGCCGAAGCGGCATCTTGAGACAGCGAACCGTGCTCTCGCCGATACCACGCCTTATGTTCACTCGAAATCAAATAGAACAGGTCTTTGGACGATGTCGCCGCATACATCAGCTCAGCCTGAGCCGTACACGCATCACGCAAAAACTCAATTGCCGCCGAACGACCGCGTCGTGAAGGGATGAAATAATCAAGCCAGACGTTGGTGTCAACCAAGATGCGCTTAGGATTCTCACTCATAGAGCCAGCTCATCTCCTCGCCATAGCGATCAGCATAGGCGTTCCGTTTGAGCTCTTCGTCGTCCGATGGCTGAGCCTTGACCATATCGATTCCTGACTCACGGCAAGCGGCAGCGAACAGCTTCGACCCCTGATCCATGAGCTCGAGCTTACGTTTGGCGGCCTTTTCGCGCTCGCGCTGTTCCGCCCGGGCACGACTGGGCAGCAGGATATCCTCGAGCGCACCGGGGCGATCGGCCAGCGACGTTGCAAGCTGCCAGAGCGCTCGCACCGCTTGGCTCGGCGTCATACCGGCCCTGGAGAGAGCGGCGTCCCCACTCCTTTTGAGATCGGCATCGAGACGCACGTTGATCTGAGCGGCTGTTGTGGTCATGACCCCTCCTTAATACTTTAAAATTATCATAAAACTCTATGGTAAATACGTAAAGCATGTATAGCAATTAATTAGTATTAGCCGTGCTCCGTGCACAAAAAGCCACCGAGGCACATTGCACCTCGGCGGCTACGCATCACCAATCTAGTTCGGTTTCACCCTTTGCATTTGCCCAGATAAAACCTGCCAAAATAAACCTGTCCCTTTTTGGCAGGTTAGCGGAGCTTGCT
>USKV01000135.1 GCA_900555355.1 uncultured Collinsella sp. | reverse complement strand
GCCGTATTTGGCCAGCAGATACAGCGCGTCCGCGTCAACGACCTTCGGGGTGTCGCTCCGCACCAGCGCCTCAATCGCCAGCCACGCGCCCTCCTCGCGGCCGAGCCCCGGCCCGATAGCCAGCGCCGCCTTGCCCTTGGCCAGCTCGGCGAGCATATCCGCCGCCTCACAAAGCTGGATAAACGAACGCGACCCCTCGACCGCGGCTTTGGCCTTGTCCGCATCCAGGGAGTCCAGCTGTGTAACCATTTCCACCAGCAGCGGCAAGTTCATTCCGGTGATCAACGTAAACGATCCGGCGGTCTGCCTCTGAATGAATTCGTTGTTTACAGAGCCGCCAAAGATGTCAGTCACGACAAACCAAGAGTCGGCAGGGTCCCTCGTCTCCATCCATGCATCGATAAGCGCTGCGACATCCCTCGTGTCGTCATCGATATAGGCGCACAGACACTCGATTCGGTCGTTGGCGCCCATCAGAATCTCCAGAGAGCTCTTCATACCTTGGGCGAGATAACCATGACTCGCTAGCAATATCTTATTCATAGTTCTCCAATATCAATAAGACGTACTATATTGTCATAACAAAGTATATTAGCAATCTGCCCCTGCGCGGTGTGTCTATTTTCCAAATCCGCGAACGGTAACAATTGGTCGGTAAATAGACTAATCTATCTCTAATTTACAAATAGAACTTCAGTCGCTCGGTGCAGTACACCTGACGGGAGATGAAAAGCGGCTCACCGCTTGGTGCATAGCGTCTATCGACAAACAGAAGCAGCGGAGACTCCAGCTCCACGTTAAGGTATGCCGCCTCGAGCTCGCTCGCATAGCAGACCTCGAGTGTACGCGTGTTGGGGCCCATCTTGATCCCCTGGCGATTGAGTACCGCCATCAGCGAATCCTCGAGGGACTCATGCTCCAAAAAAGAAAGCGCAGCGGAATAGCTATTGGTTTCCAGCATCGTGGGCTTGTCATCCACAAGGCGCAGACGACGACTACGCAATACCTTTTGGGTATCGTCTACGCCCAGGAACTTCGCGTCTCGCAGGCTTGGGAAGTCCCAGCCCATTGCGAGAACCCTGGTAGACGCCTGTTTTCCCGCAAGCTGGCACGAATGGGTAAAGCTCTCACGGTCGTCCGCGGCATACATCTGTGTGTCCGACGAAACGAACGTGCCCTTGCCGCGGGCCCTCTCAACAAGCCCAGCATCTTCCATTTCTTTAATTGCGGAGCGAACCGTTATTCGGCTCACGCCAAATTGCTCGATGAGCTCCGCCTCGGTCGGAAGCTTATCTCCCGGGCGGTACGTGCCGTTGGCGATCGAATCAGAAAGAGCACGAACAATTTGTTTGTACAGGGGGATAACGCTATTTGCTTCAACCATATCAACCATACCTTTGCAAGGAATCAGCAGCTTATAGATAGATGACTTATATTGTATTAGAACTTTTTAGGAGTCCATATATTTCCTAAATGATTCGGTAAACGGGGTGTTATTTCACTTTAGTGGGGTGCAGCGGCTACCCGCGGCATTCGTTATCAACCTAGCTAGGCTAGTCCACCCACATCGTCTCCAGTTCGCCGCAGAGCCGCGGCCCCATATGGGTATACTCTCGAGGATTCGACTCGATTCGCCCCCGATGGGGCGTCAAAGGAGACTGCATATGCCCACCACCTCAACCGACCCGCGCGCCGCTGCTGCCGCGCTGCTGGTGCCCGGTACCATCTGCCACGGTTTTGCCGTCGAGCGCTGCGAGACCGTGCCCGAGCTCGACTCGGACGCTTACGTGCTGCGCCACACCGCCTCGGGCGCTCGCCTGCTGTACCTGGCGTGCGACGACGAAAACAAGGCCTTTGCCATTGGCTTTAAGACGCCGCCGGCCGATTCCACCGGCGTGTTCCATATTCTTGAGCACTCGGTGCTGTGCGGATCGGCCAAGTTCCCCGTCAAGGAGCCGTTTGTCGACCTGATCAAGAGCTCCATGCAGACGTTCCTCAACGCCATGACCTACCCCGACAAGACCATCTATCCCGTTGCCACCACCAACGAGCAGGACCTGTACAACCTGATGGACGTGTACCTGGACGCGGTGTTCAACCCGGCCATCTATACCAAGCCCACCATTTTTGAGCAGGAGGGCTGGCACTACGAGCTGGACCTGCCGGAGGGCGCCGAGGGCGAAGGCAGCGCCGCCAGCCTGCGCGAGGGCACGCTGCGCTATAACGGCGTGGTGTTCAACGAAATGAAGGGCGCGCTGTCCGACCCCATGAGCGTGCTGGACGACGCCGTCAACGCCGCGCTCTATCCCGACACCGCCTATGCGCACGAGAGCGGTGGCGACCCGCGCGCGATTCCCGCGCTCACCTACGAGCAGTTCCTGGACACGCACGCGCGCCACTACAATCCTTCCAACTCTTATATAACACTCTACGGCGACCTAGATGTGGACCGCGCGCTGGCATTTTTGGACGAGCGCTATCTGTCGCAGCCGAGTGCCGCGAGCCGCCGCATGGACGCTGCCGTCGCCGCCGGCGAGGACCCGTCCACGCTGGCGCCCAATCCGCTGGGCGTGCAGGCGCCCGTGACCTGCGAGTATAAGCGCGTCGAGATGGCCACCACGCCCGAGAACGCCCTGGTGGGCCTGGGTCTTGTGCTGGGCAGCGCACTCGACCGCAAGCGCACGATCGCGGCGGATATCCTGTTCGAGGCGCTGCTGGGCTCCAACGAAGCGCCGGTTAAGAAGGCCATTCTGGCCGCCGGCCTGGGCGGCAACGTGGTGAGCTACACCGCGGCCGAGAGCCTGCAGCCCTACGAGCTCATCATGCTGCAAAACGCGCAGCCCGGCATAGCGCGCGAGCTGCGCCGCGTGTTCCAGGACGCCTGTCGCGACCTGTGCGAGCATGGCGTTCCGCGCGAGCGCCTGGAAGCCATCATCAGCAGCAACGAGTACGACCTGCGTCAGCGCGACTATGGCATCGCCGACGGCGTGGCCATTGCGTGCGACGCGCTGAGCACCTGGCTCTACGATGACGACGCTGCGACGCTTGCGCTCAAGTATGGCCCGGTGTACGAGGAACTGCGCGATGAGCTGGACAGCAGCTACTTTGAGGACCTGCTGCGCGAGCTCGTGCTGGAGAACGACCACATGGCGCTGGTCGAGCTAGTTCCGGTAGACGCTGCCGAGGGTGCGGAGGGCGCCGAGGCTGCCGAGCTGGCTGCCAAGCGCGACGCCATGACCGATGCCGAGCTGGCGGACGTGGTCGAGCGCACGGCCGCGCTGCGTGCCGCGCAGGAGGCCGAGGACACGCCCGAGGACAAGGCCACGCTGCCGCGCCTGCGTGTATCCGACATTGGTGAGGCGCGCCCCGAGCCGCCGCTCGTTGTGGACACGACTGCGCCCATCCCCTGTCTGCGTCACGGCATCCCCACCAACCGTTTGGCCTACGCCATGCAGTACTTCGACCTGAGCTGCGTCGCATTTGAGGACCTGCCCTACGTGACGCTGCTCTGCCGCCTGCTCAAGCAGCTGCCCACGCGTGAGCATTCGGCCGAGGAACTCGACAACCTGCTCGCCGGCAAGCTGGGCTTTTTGAGCTTTACGACCGAGGTCATGACGCAACCCGACGTGGACGGCGTGCGCCCCTACCTGCTGGTGAGCGCCGGCGCCCTGTCCGAAAAGATCGACGCATTGGCGAGCCTGCCGCGCGAGGTGTGGTCGAGCACGCTGTTGCTCGATGCTGACGCCGACCGCGTTCGCGACGTGCTCACGCAGATTCGCATTGGGCTTGAGCAGGGATTTATCAACAACGGACACTCGGCGGCGCTCGGTCGCGCGATGAGTTACAGCTCGCCTTCGGCCGTAGTGCGCGAACAGCTTTCGGGCGTGGACTTCTACCTGTTCCTGCGCGATCTGCTCGAGCACTTTGACGAGCGACTGGACGACCTGCGCGCCAAGCTTGCCGCGCTGGCAGACCGCATCTTTGTGGCCGATGGCTGCATGGCGAGCTTTACCGGCAGCGACGAGGACTTTGACGCGTACTGGGCCGCCGCGGGTGACCTGGGGCTTGGCGCGGGCGACGGCGCCGATGCCGGCCGCAACGCGCTCGTGGTGCCGGCGCCGTGCGACCGTCACGAGGCTTTCGTCATCCCCAGCGACATCTGCTTTGCGGCAAGCGCGTGCGACCCGCGTCGCCTGGGCATTGACGTGACGGGCGCCTGGGCGGTTGCCGCCAACGCGCTCTCCTACGACTACCTGTGGAACGAGATCCGCGTGAAGGGCGGTGCGTACGGATGCGGATTCCGCGCGGCCGGCGAGCGTCAGGCGGCGTTCTACACCTACCGCGACCCGGCGGTCGATCCTTCGATTGAGCGCGTGGAACGCGCGGGCGAATGGCTCGGCAGCTTTGAGCCCGACGAAGCCGCCTTCGAGGGCTTTATCGTGAGCTGCGTGAGCGGCATGGACGCACCGGTTAAGCCGTACGCGCTCACCAAGCGCCGCAATACGACCTACCTTGCCGGGCTCGATCCGCACGCGCGCGAGGAGCGTCGCGCCCAGATGCTCGCCGCCACCCCCGGTGAGCTGCGCTCGCTCGGCTCCGATGTGACGCGCATCGCAGCCGCGTCGCCCACCTGCGTCTTTGGCGGCCGAGACGTCATCGCCAAGAGCAACGCCGGCTTTAACGTCATCGACCTGCTGGGCTAACGCACAAAGGTAGATTTTTGGAACATGCCTGAAAATCTACCTTTTCTTTTGCCGCAGTCTGCCGGTTTGTCTCGATCTGTAACGCTAAGGCGGCAATATTGGCTCCAGATGTTACAAATCGAGACGTTTCCGGATGACGCCGGCTCTTTGTCTCGATCTGTAACAGCTAGGCCCATTTTTGCCGAGTTACTGTTA
>USKV01000134.1 GCA_900555355.1 uncultured Collinsella sp. | reverse complement strand
GACGCGCCGGGAGGGAAGGCCGCCCTCGGGCCGGACAGCTAAGACAGCTTACGCGACGGTGTAAACCCAGTTGTGCTTATCCTCGACAGCACCGGACTGGATACCAGTCAGGGTCTCGCGGAGCTTCTTCATCACAGGGCCGATCTCGGTGTAGCCAGCCGGGAAGGTCACGGTCTCGTCGGCGCCGTAAACCTTGTTGTCGATCTCGCCAACCGGGGAGATGACGGCAGCGGTGCCGCACAGGCCGCACTCGACAAAGGTACCGGCCTTGACCTCGGCCCACTCGACGGGGCGCTGGTCAACGGTCATGCCCAGGTCTTGAGCAACCTGAACGAGCGAACGACGGGTGATAGAGGGCAGGATGGAGTCGGTGTGCGACTGCGGAACGACGAGCGTGCCGTCCTCCTTCACGAACAGGACGTTGGCGCCACCGGTCTCCTCGACATAGGTGCGGGACTCGGAGTCGAGATACAGGTTCTCGGCATAGCCCTCGCGATGGGCCTCCATCGTGGGCTTGAGGGACATGGCGTAGTTCAGGCCGGCCTTGATATTGCCGGTGCCGTGCGGTGCCGCGCGGTCATACTCGGAAACGCGCAGCTTGACAGGCTTGAGGCCACCCTTAAAGTACGGACCGACCGGGGTCACGAGAATGCGGAACGTGTACTCAGGAGCGGGAGCCACGCCAATCACGTCACCGGAGCCGATCATAAACGGACGCACATACAGGGTTGCACCGGAGCCGAAAGGCGGAACCCAGGCGGCGTTGGCAGAAACGACCTGCTTGACGGCCTCAACGAACTTGTCCTTGGGGAACGGGGGCATCTCGAGGCGCTGGGCAGAGTTGTACATGCGCTCGGCGTTCATGTCGGGACGGAAGCAGACGATGCTGCCGTCCTCGGCGGTGTAGGCCTTCAGGCCCTCAAAGACCTCCTGGCAGTAATGGAAGATGCCGCCGCACTCGGAGACATGCAGGGTGTGGTCGGTGGTCAGGCCACCCTCGTCCCACTCGCCGTCCTTCCAATGGGCCTCGTAGCTGTAATCGGTCTTCATGTAGCCAAAGCCGAGGCTACCCCAATCGATATCCTTCTTCTCGACAGTCATATGTCGCTCCTTACATACACGGTTGCATACTCGCGAACCCGCACGCAAGGACCGAGGCCGGCCGCGTCGCAACGTCGCATACCCGGAAGCGTAGAGCCGGGCAGGACACGCGGGCAGCATCAAAGCCGATGGCGCGTCGATTCGCATGCAGGTGATTGTACTCCCCGCACGCCTTGGATAAAACGCTTTTCTTTAACTAAGTAAAGTATTTTCATTTGCCTTCAACACAAAAGGCCCGCCATCGAATCCGATGACGGGCCTTGGAATTAACGTCCGGAAACAAGCTCGGACTAGGCGTTCTTTTTACCGAGCTTAGCCTTAACCAGACCGACCACGGTCGGGATGATCGACACGGCGACAATCCCGATGATCAGCAGCTCAAAGTGCTCCTGCACAAACGGAATGCCACCAAAGAAGTAACCCAGCAGCGTAAAGACCGTCGACCAGGTAATGCCACCCAACACGTTAAAGACGACAAAGTTGCGCCAATGCATGCCGCCCATGCCAGCGATAAAAGGCACAAAGGTGCGGATGAACGGGAAGAAGCGGCCGAGGAAGATGGCCAGATGGCCCCACTTGTCCAAGAAATCCTCGGACTTTTTGATGCGCTCGGGCGTCATGGCCTTTACCTTGCCCGAGGCGATGATCTTGCGGCCAAAGAAGTGGCCGATCATAAAGTTGCACTGATCGCCCAAAATGGCGGCGGCCCATGCGGTGGCCAGAAGCGCCACGATGTTAAAGCCGCCGTTATGGGCAAAGAAGCCCGAGGCAAACAGCAGCGAGTCGCCGGGAAGGAACGGGAAGAACACCACACCCGTCTCGATAAAGATGATCAGGAACACGCAGCCGTAGGCCATAAGCGGGCCGGCGGCGATCCAGCTGGCGATCGCGGTGCGCGGGTCCTTAAGCAGCTCGGCGATAAAATTGATGAAACCCATGAAGTAAAACCTCTCAGTTGTGGGCGCGGATACGTCCAAGTTGACCAGTATACGGTTGCAGCGTCCCCTCGTGCGCAACCCCACAAAAGCATGACCCCATTACCAGCAAGTTTGCATAACTGACACTTGTCGCCCAAAGCAAAGCAGGATTGCCCTTCCTAATCCCTAGCGAATCGCTATACTTTATTGAATCGCATTGTCACGGTGCTAAGGGAGGGCGGCCGGTGAGCTTTATCAATACCATTCGCGAGGACATCAAGACCGTCCAAGCGCAGGACCCCGCTGCGCAAAACGGTCTGGTCATCTTCCTTTCCTATCCTGGCCTGCACGCCAAGTGGAACCACGTGCCCGAGCACTGGCTCTGGGAGCATGGCCATCGCTCGCTCGCCCGTGTGCTCTCGCAAATCACCCGCCACATCACCGGCGTCGAGATTCATCCCGCCGCGCAGATCGGCAAGCACTTCTTTATCGACCACGCCATGGGCGTCGTCATCGGCGAAACCACCATCGTGGGCGACAACTGTGTGCTCTACCAGGGCGTCACGCTTGGCGGCACCGGCAACGAGACCGGCAAACGCCACCCCACCCTAGGCAACAATGTCACCGTGGGCACGGGTGCCAAGGTGCTCGGCAACATTCGCATCGGCAACAACGTCAAGATCGGCGGCAACTCGGTCGTCGTCAAAGACGTGCCCGACAACTGCACCGTCGTGGGCGTGCCGGGACGCATCATCAAGCGCAACGGCTGCCGCGTGTTCGAGGAGAGTTTCGACGCCAAGCAGCATCGCGAGTACATGCCCGACGATGCCGCCGAGCAGAGCGCCCTCAACCGTCAGGGCATCACCGAAAACGCCCGTCGCGTCAAAGAACTCGAGCAAGAGGTAGCCGAGCTCAAAGCCCTCGTCGCCAAGCTCGCGGACGAGCGCTAGAAGCGGACGGCCACCGACAACATTGACGCCAACACAAAAGGCACGCCAGGGAATCCGCCCCCGGCGCGCCTTCTTTTCGATGCGACATGCGGAGCTGCCCCTTTGTCACCTTATGCGAACTGGCTTAGGTAGAGGTCGGCATAAGCGCCCTCGGCAGCCAGCAGCTCCTTGTGCGTACCCTGCTCGATGATATTGCCGTGATCCATGACCAGGATGAGATCGGCATCGACGATCGTCGACAGACGGTGCGCGATCACAAAGCTCGTGCGCCCGCGCATGAGCGCATCCATGGCACGGCCGATGGCGAGCTCGGTGCGCGTGTCCACGCTCGACGTCGCCTCGTCCAGGATGAGGATCGCCGGGTTGTTGAGCAGCACGCGTGCGATGGTCAGCAGCTGACGCTGGCCCTGGCTGATGCTTTCGGCATCGTTAGCCACACGTGTGTCGTAGCCCTGCGGCATGGTGCGCACAAAGAAGTCGACCTGAGCGGCACGTGCAGCCGCGACAATCTCCTCGCGCGTCGCCTCGGGACAGCCATAGGCGATGTTCTCGGCAATCGTGCCGTCGAACAGCCAGGCGTCCTGCAGCACCATGCCAAACTGCTGACGTAGCTCGCCGCGATCCATGCGGCTCGTGTCCACGCCGTCGAGGGTAATGCGACCACCGTCGATTTCGTAGAAGCGCATGAGCAGATTGATGAGCGTGGTCTTACCCGCACCCGTGGTTCCCACCACCGCGATCTTCTGACCCGGCTCGGCGGTAAACGACACGTCGCGCATAAGCGGCTTGTCGGGCGAATAGCCAAAGCGCACATGCTCAAAAGCGACACGGCCCTCCACCTTGCCTGGCAGCTTGGCGGCGGCCGCCGGCAACGGATCGGCTTCCATCTCGGACTCGTCGAGCAGGTCGAACACGCGCTCTGCGCTCGCCAGCGCGCTCTGCAGCGAGTTAAAGGTAAACGACAGCTGCGTCATGGGCTCGGACGCCTCGTAGATAAACTGGAAGAACGCCTGGAACACGCCGACGGTCATGTGACCGGCAACCAGCATGCTGCAGCCCACAAGCGCAATAACGATCTGCGCCAAACGGCCGATAAAGCGCACTGCGGGGCCGACAGCATTGATCATAAAGTCGGCCTTGGTACTCACGCGTGCCAGCTCGCCCGAGGCCTGGTGCACCTCGGCAGAACTTTGGCGTTCGCGGTTAAACGCGCGGATCACCAGACGGCCCGAATAGCCTTCCTCGACCGCACTCGTAATCTTGGACACCCACTCCTGGCGCTCGCCCGTCACATCGTGTGTGCGGCGCGAGACGACCTTCGTCACCAGCAGCGACAACGCCGTAAAGAACAAAAAGACGAGCGTGAGCGGCACGCTAAACACGAACATCACGCTCACGGCGCCCACCACGGTGCCGATCGACACCAGCAGCTGCAGCAGTCCGCGCTGCATACTCTCGGACATCTTGTCCAAGTCGTTGGTCGCACGGCTGACGACCTCACCGGGACGATGCGCGTCAAAATAGGCAAGCGGCAGACGGTTGAGCTTTTGTGCGATGCGGTTGCGTAGACGCAGGTTGAGGCGTTCGGCCACGCTCGACATCAAAAAGCTCTGGAGCGCGTAGAACGAGGCGGCGGCCGTCCAAATCATAAAGTAGATGAAGATGGTCCTGCCGCAGTTCTCCCAGGTGATGCTGAAGGTGGCGTTGTTGGCAAACGCCACCTGAATGTGGCCCCACAGCTCATCGATCACGCGGGCGCTATATGCCGGCGCGGCAGTGTTAAAGATGACATAGAACACAATGCTCGCGAACACGATATAGAAGCGCCAATGGTCGCCGGCAGCCTCGCTCCACAGGCGGCGCACCGTCGCCCAGGTGTCGCGGGGTTTCTCGTCCTCGTCCTCGTCGTCCACATCGCGCATGCGCTCTGCC
>USKV01000133.1 GCA_900555355.1 uncultured Collinsella sp. | reverse complement strand
GGCTGCGCCAAGAGCTGTATCGCGACGCCGTAGAGGCCGAGGGCCACGGTGGTCCCGATGCCTATTCGGTTATGGCGCATGATGCCGCCGATGTGGCGCCGGGTGCCGATGGGCTCCTGTGTCTGCCGTACTTTGCGGGGGAGCGTACTCCGCTCAACGATCCCGAGGCGCGTGGCGTCTTCTTTGGCTTGACCGGAAGGCATACGCGAGCCCATATGGTTCGCGCCGCCTTGGAAGGCGTCGCGTATACCGTTGCATCCCATGTCGACATTATCGAGCGAGAGCATGGACTGCCAATTGGCCGCATTATGCTTGTCGGAGGTGGAACCAAGAATCCAGTTTGGATGCAGGCTATCGCCGACGTATGCGGGCGCGAGGTCTCGGTTGCCAAGGTTACGGTGGGCGCATGCTTCGGTGATGCCATCATGGCAGCTCTCGCAGGTGGCGCCTATGCATCATGGGATGAGCTCGCCCAAGTCCTTGGCGTTGCGCAAACAATCGTGCCCGATATGGCTGCCCACGAGTTATATGCGTCGCGTCGTCATATCTTTGACGAATTGTATGCACGCAACCGTGATCTCATGCACGAATTGGTGTGATGCTGCCGAATTGTACTGCCTTCCAATAGGGGATGCGTTGTGCGATTCGCATGCCCCTTGGCATTTTTTGCCCACAGGGTTAGCTAAGGCCAAAAACAGCGTGCGCATTTGCTAAAACTGCCGACTCAATGTGCTTTGCGTCGCAGTTTTTGAGCGAGGCGATGCGTTCTGAGGTCCTTGTGAGCGATCTGATGAGCGACTGTGCGCTTGTTTCTGTGTTTGGTTCGGCAGGCGCATCGGTCTCGAGCAGTAGACGGTCGAGTGGAATCTGTCGTACGTATTCGCGACCGCGCTTGGTGGCGAGCATACGCTCGTTGACGGAAAAATAGCAGCCCGCATTACGCGCGCGGACGAGTTCGTCCGAAGTACCGCTAAACCAGTGGAAGATGATAACGGGGGAGTCGGGGTTTGGGATGAGTAGTCCATGCGATTCGAGGACGTCCAGTACGGCTCCTGCCGAACGAACGGCGTGAATTGATATCACGCGCCCGGCAAGAGAACGCTGCACGAGTGTGTCGCAGAGCCGGTCAAATGCCTGTATTTGTAGCGGTTCGCTTCCGGCAAAGCGCGCGGAAAAGTCGAGTCCGACTTCGCCGATGTAGCGTTCTTGGGCAGCAACTTCGCAAAGCAGATTGACTTCGACAAAACCGCAGTGGCCATCGGCGAGCCACCAGGGGTGAAGCCCAACGCCGGCGATGATGCCTGGTTGGCGACAGGCGCGCTCGTTTGCGGCCGAAAAGTCGCGCGGATTGACGCCGCAGTCAAATAGACCCAAGCCCAGCGCCGTCGCCTCATCGGCAACGGCGTCCGGGTGAGCCATTAAATCAAGATGGCAGTGTGCATCAAATAACTGGGGCTCCATCTCGGTGCGCTCCGCTAGTCCAGACGTTGGCCATCGGAGCGTACGCGCTCAGTGCCGCGGCCGCTGATCTGGCGGATAACCTCGCCGGCAATCATCTGACCCATGATGGGCGGCATAAAGCTGGCGGTACCCAACTCGGTACGCTCGTGGATGTTGGAAGGGTCGCGGGGCTGTGTCTTAACCGATTCCTCGCAGCTAAACAGCACGTGCAGGCTTTTGATTCCGCGCTTCTTACATTCTTTGCGCATAATGCGGCTCATGGGGTCACGTACCGTATCGAAAATGTCGGCAAAGCGGAGGCACTCGGGATGGAGCTTGTTGGCCCCGCCCATGGAGCTAACCAAACGAATGTCGTGGTCCTGAGCATATTTGGCAATGGTGAGCTTGGCCGAGATGGTGTCGATGGCGTCGACGACGTAGTCGAGCTTGCCGTCCGTCTGCTCCAAAACGCTCGCGAAAAACTCGTCGATGTTATCGCTCAACAGGTATTCGGTACGCTTGATGACGGTGGCAGCAGGATTGATGTCGTGGATCATGGCTTCCATCACGTCCACCTTGCGCTTGCCGACGGTGCTGTGGAAGGCGATGGCCTGGCGATTGATATTGCTGGGCGCGATGATGTCCTTGTCCAGAATGACGAAATGACCGATGCCGCCGCGGGCGAGTGCCTCGCAGCAGTTGGAGCCCACGCCTCCGCAGCCGAGCACTAGCACCGTAGCATCGGCGAGCTTATCGAGTGCCTCGCGGCCCATGATAATCTCGAGCTTGGTGTCGCGTGTCTCGATGGCGGCTGCGGCAGCGGTTTCGGTCATAAATATCCTCCGATGGGGAAGCAGGTCGTGTTTTAGCTATCGCCATTATAGGTAATCGCCCATAGGTTGCGATGGCGTTTGCTTTGATGTGGTTTGAAGCATTGCGATTAGATAGTTAGACAAACATCTAAATATTGAGTATAGTGTGCACGTCATGAGAGATGATGAGAGGAGGTCTTATGCCGGGAGAGGGTTTTAAGGCGCTTGCCGATCCAACGCGACGGCGCATTTTGGAGTTGCTACGCGAGGGCAATTGCACGGCGGGGGAGCTTGCCGAGCATTTCGATATCAGTAAGCCGTCGCTGAGCCATCACTTGGCGATGCTCAAAAACGCCGGGTTGGTGACCGACGAGCGCCATGGCCAAAACATCGTATACAGCTTAAACACCACCGTCATGCAGGATTTAATTGGCTGGTTTATGGGCTTTACAAACACTGAAGGTGATAAGGATGAATAACGAAAACAAGGGCATTCACGCCACGGGGGTATCGCGGCGTGTGTGGATTGCGCTGATCGCTCTGTGCGTCGCCAATGTCGTAGCGCACCTCATAGTGATGCCGAGCTTGCCTGCGCAGATTCCCACGCACTGGGGCGCGAACGGCGCCGTCGACGGTTGGGGTCCTAGCTGGATGGCCTCCGCGCTCGGCGTGCTGCCTCTGGCGCTTCTCGCAATGTTCTGCGTGGTGCCGCGCATCGACCCCAAAGGTGAGGCATATCGAACCTCGGGCAAGTTCTACCAGGGCTTCGTAATCGCCTTCACCTTGTTCATGTGCGCCATAAGCTGGCTGGGAGAGCTTACGGTCTGGGGCGTGGTGCCGGCGGTCGGTTCGGTCAACGTGCTGATTTCCGGTGTTGTCGGTTTGCTGTTCATCGGCGTAGGCAACTACTTGCCGCGTGTGAAGCAGAACTATACGCTCGGTATCAAGACACCCTGGGCGCTTGCCGATCCCGAGAACTGGCGCCGTACGCAGCGTTTTGGCGGCGCCTGCTTTATGGTGCTGGGTATTGGCCTGATTGTGATGGGCGTGGCAGGCAGCGTGCTTTCGAGTGAAGTCGTCGCCGCGGTGATTGCGGTTCTGGCGTTTGGTTCGGTTGGAGCCGTCTACGTCTACTCGTATCTGTTGTGGCGCAAATCGCAGCGAGCCGCTCGTTAAGGTTGCGGAAAACTAGCGTACGCAGTTCATAGTATGTTCCGGGGGACTTTTCCCAGGTAGTATTAGGGGGTGTGGGCAACCATGCCCCTTTTTATTAGAACGCGCGAACTGCCTCTCCGTTTTTTCCAAAACGGAGAGGGGGAGAAGATTTCCGCAGCTAGATAAGGAGAAATGACTGTGGCGGAGTTCATTTATCAGATGTATCAGGCTCGCAAGGCCCATGGCGACAAGGTGATCCTTGACGACGTGACCCTGAGCTTCTACCCCGGTGCCAAGATCGGCGTCGTGGGCCCCAACGGTATGGGCAAGTCGACCCTGCTCAAGATCATGGCCGGCATCGAGGAGGTTTCCAACGGCGATGCTAGGCTTACCCCCGGCTACACCGTGGGCATCCTGCAGCAGGAGCCGCCGCTCGACGACGACAAGACCGTCATCGAGAACGTGCGCATGGCGTTTGGCGATATGATCGCCAAGGTCGATCGCTTCAACAAGATCGGCGAGGAGATGTGCGACCCGGATTGCGACATGGACGCCCTCATGGCCGAGATGGGCAAGCTCCAGGACGAGATTGACGCCGCCGACGGCTGGGATATCGATTCCAAGCTCGGCCAGGCCATGGACGCCCTGCAGCTGCCCGATTCCGACATGCCGGTCAACGTGCTTTCCGGCGGCGAGCGCCGTCGCGTGGCCCTGTGCAAGCTGCTGCTCGAGGCTCCCGACCTGCTGCTGCTCGACGAGCCCACGAACCACCTGGACGCCGAGTCGATCCTGTGGCTCGAGCACTTCCTGCACAACTACCAGGGCGCGGTGCTTGCCGTCACACACGATCGCTACTTCCTGGATAACGTTGCCGAGTGGATCTGCGAGGTCGACCGCGGTCACCTTTATCCCTACAAGGGCAACTACTCCACGTATCTGGAGACCAAGGCCGCGCGTATCGAGGCGCAGGGTAACCGCGACGCCAAGCTCGCCAAGCGCCTGAAGAGCGAGCTCGACTGGGTGCGTTCCTCGCCGAAGGCCCGTCAGGCCAAGAACAAGGCCCGTCTGGAACGTTACGACCAGATGGAGCAGGAGGCACGCAACAACAAGAAGCTCGACTTCTCCGAAATCCAGATTCCGGCCGGCCCGCGTCTGGGTTCCACCGTTCTGGAAGCCGAGCATATCCACAAGGCGTTCGGCGACCGCGTGCTCATCGACGACTTGAGCTTCACCCTGCCGCGTAACGGCATCGTCGGCGTGATCGGCCCGAACGGCGTAGGCAAGTCCACCCTGTTCAAGACCATCGTCGGCTTGGAGCCGTTGACCTCCGGTTCGCTCAAGATCGGCGACACCGTGAAGATCAGCTACGTCGACCAGAACCGTGCCGGCCTTGACCCGAACAAGAACCTGTGGGAGGCCGTGTCCGACGGACTCGACTTCATCGAGGTGGCCGGAGTGGAAGTGCCGACCCGCGCCTACGTGGCGTCCTTCGGCTTC
>USKV01000132.1 GCA_900555355.1 uncultured Collinsella sp. | reverse complement strand
TGGTGCCGCCGTGAGCTCGGTCATCACCGTTGTGTCCTCGCAGGTCTACCGCCACTTTATCTCTGCCAGCGCCGAAGCCATCAAAGGTACGCACGCCGCCGTCGACTACCCCGCCGGCGCCTATGAGCCCGTTGAGCCCAATGTCGAGGAGCACCTAGGTGGCGCCGCGACCACGCAGGAGATGCGCCAGGTTGCGGGACGCGCGACCACGGCGCGCGTCGCCCCCAACAGCCTGCGCGCCAAGGCGGCGGCAGAGCGCAGCCAGACACAAAAGAAGGTCATCGTCTTCTCGATCGCCATCGCCATCGTCGCGGTCATCGCCTGCGCCGGCGCCATCCTTATCACCACTGCCGGTGAGGGTCTGGGCGAGCGTCCCGAGCCAATCCTGTCGTCGCGCACGACCGAGAGCGATGCAAATGGCAACACTCAGCCGCAGGATCAGCAGGCACAGACGGACGACACGCAAGACAGTTCTACCTCTGCCAATTCGTCCTCGAACGCCCAAAACCAATCGCAGGGCACCGATTCCTCTACGGCCAACAGCAGCACGCCGTCCGGCACGACCGACTCAAGCCAAACGACCGACGGCTCTCAACCGAGCACGGGCGACCAGACGAGCGGCAATACATCGGGCACGGGATCTACCGACAACAGCAGCACTAACAGCTCGGGCGGAACCGCGTCCGGCACGGCATCTGACAGCTCGAGCCAAGGCACGACGTCGGGCAACTAAGCGCGTTTGCCTCTCATAGATAACCGACCTGTATAACGGGCGCGAATCGACAGCGGTTCGCGCCCGTTTGCCTTGGGCGCCGCCATGGCGAACGCTATGCGATGGTAAGATGCTTTACATGTGTAAAGAGGAGATTTGCCATGAGCAAGACAATAGTTAGGCCCACGCTTTCGCTGGGCAACCACATCTATCTATATCGCCTGCTGCGCGATACAATCGGATGCGGCAAGCAAACGTTTATGACGCAGGTCGAGGAGGCGCTCGCCGCAGGCGACATGACTGCTTATGACCTGGGCTTTGAGTCCACGCGCGAGCTGCTCGAGGAACTTAACGACTGCATTAAGCTGACCGTCTTTAAAGGCGGCCGCCTGTATGCCACCGTCATCGCCAACGATGCCTGGGATACCGCCCTTGCCAAGGGCGAGGACAAGCCCAAGACCGCCAAGGGCGCCAAGCAGTCCTACAAAAAGAAAAAGCGCGGTGAGAAGGACCTCAAGGCCGTGCGCCCCAAGCACGTTAAGCGTCCCGAGCCCGAAGCCATGGTTGAAGCCGCGCCGGAACCCGAGCCCGAGACAGAGATCGAAGTCGCTATTGAGGTAACGGCAGAAGCCGAAACCGAAATCGCCGCCACGACCGATTCCGAAGTCATATCCGAGCAGGAAGCCACTGTGGAGCTCAACGAAGCGCCCAAGTCGACAACCGAAGAAGCCGCTGACCAACCCGAGACGCCTGCGTTCCAAAACAGCGATGTCTTTGGCAACGAGACCGAGGACAATCAGCCCGACGAGTCCGCTGATCAAGACGCTACCGAGTCGACACCGGAGCCCGAGACGCTGCAGCCCGCCATCTCGCTCACGGTCGTCTATGACCCCGAGAACGCAAACGCCGGCATCACCACCATGGCATCCACGCCCATCGAGGCAAAGTCGAGCGTCGAGAATGAGAGCGCGACGCAGGTTGAGGTTGAAACTGCAGCTGCAGACGCGCCCGCCACCGTGGAGCCCGCAGATTCCACGATCAAGCCGGAAGCGACGCCAGAGCCCGCACCCGTCATCAAATCCGTGCCCACCTCTGCTTGCGAACAAATTCCCGCACCGGCACCGGCTTCGGTACCCGCTGCGGCCCCAACTCCCGCGCCCGCAGCGCCGACCATCCCCGAGGACTTCCCTATCGATTTCGCAACCGAGGTCTTCTGCCCCGGCCCGCTTCTGCACCAGTTGTCGACCTATCTCCCCTACGGCGCCGACATCCTCGGCATCGTCGGCGAGTACTACTGGATCGCCCGCGAGCGCGGTACCATCGAGGCCGCGCGAAACCGCGCAAGCTTCCCCCTGTGCTACACGCAGGCCGGCGAGCGCCGCGAGGTTGCCGTGCGCATCCGCCGCAACACCACCGGCGGTCTCGGAGCCGCCTGGGGCATCGACAAGGTCGAAGCCCCAGTCGAGTAAAAAAGGCCTCGGATAGCCAATTGACCATCCGAGGCCTTTTGAATTCAGGCCTTTTAGTTGTCATCGGTGCATATAGACACCAGAGAAGCAAGCTCATCCTCAAGTTGCGGAGCAAAGTATCTAAAAGAAACCTGCGCTCCAGTCGGTATCGACTCAATCATATTCGCAGCATTATCTGAGACTCGGTACGGTGCAGTTTCACCTGTCTTTAAATCCTCTATTGAGCAGACAGCGTCTTCAGCATCAACCGACCTAAGCACGCCTTTTCCTTGTAACATCACATCGGAATGCCCGCCAGCTATTTCTAATGAACCTGAGTCTGTCGCAGTCACTTCTCCGGAACCTCCGCGCGATATCTCTTCCTTTGTTGAACAGCCCACCAATGAAGCCATCAGCACCAAAGACAGGGCTAGACGAATCGCCCTACTTCGAAAAAGTCGTTCCATAAGTCCACGCATAATAGCTCTGATCATACTTCAGGAAGGATAAAGATGAATTCCAGCCGTCCGCTATGCCAATCATCTGCCTTGTCTCTCCAGTTTTCTTACCAGTAAGTGTGGCGTAAGCCTCCGCTGTTACAGAATGGGCTGATCCGTTGTACAAACTCGCATGTAAAACATTCGGTCTATTAGAGTTAATCTCATTTTGAATGCTCGCGATAGCCGGAGAGGAGACAGTGCGGGCGATAAGAGTACTTCCTCTGCTTGCGCAGTAATTTGTAAACCCCGTTGCACAGGTTGATATCGGCGTTCCACCCAAAACAACGCCGGGAACAGTCTGTTCTTCATCGGAAAGAGCATGGGTATTGGTGTAACTCCATATCTGCATATATTGCGAAGGGTCGCTATATAAATTGGCAATGCCATACAGTTCCGCAACGTTCGAAAAAGCTGTCACCATACAAGCATAGTGGGCGGTAAGCCTCTTAATCTCGCTTTCATCATATGACATAAACTGAGAAATGGAACGAAATCCAGATACTGTGTAATCCTGCATTTGAGTTGCGTAAATTACAACATCGTTCCAGCTTGAAGGTTTATTCGATAAAACGACAGGCCGTCCTTCTATGGAAACAGCCGGGATTGTTCTTCCGCAATTTGTTGTTATTGAACCGTCCAAAGATTGCACGCCGAATTCGAATGGATTGATCATTACGACTGGGTTATTGAAAGAATAAGACTCGACACCAAGATCTCCTCCCCGATCCATAGGGCTGACTAAGCCGTCTCCAAAACGATATCCCGTAAGTATTTCATCATCTGAAGCATCTAAAACCAAATAGCCCGCGGCTCTATTGGATGTCACAACCGGAACAATGTAACCAAGCGGGGACCCATCAACATCTACAAAAGGAATAGGGTCAGAAGGCGTATACGAATAGCCGAGGAGTCCCTTTATATATTTATCGGCAAGCTCTTGCGCAATTTCAGAAGTAAATTGTATCTGCTCACCATCAATATTGCCCGTCGAAGCAAAAACCTCTTTCGGACGTGCGGCTAAGGCGACAATTGAAGACGCGACAAGTTGCAGAAAACGACGACGCGAAAGCATATGTTCTTCTTTCTAGAGAAGCGACTTATAAGGTACTCCTATTCTATAATCTTTTTTTTAACGTTACAGCACTGGTTATATTTCAATTCGATTTGCTTATGTCCTTGCAACCCAATGCGTCTTTACGTTTTAAACGGAATTAGAAAATCACTCATAGCAAAAACGGGCTTTAATCCCAAAGAGATGACTTTGATTATGAATCAAACCAGCAGCCAGGGCATAGCTGCAGTGCAATCGCTACAAGAAAGGCCGCCCTTGGTGGCGGCCTTTCTACTTGCTACTAGTCACGCGTCAGCTTGCGGTGGATACGATGAGGCTGGGCTGCGTCCTCGCCCAGGCGCTCGATGCGGTTGGCCTGATAGGCCTCGAAGTTACCCTCGAACCAATACCAGTTGCCCGGATTCTCGTCGGTGCCCTCCCACGCCAGAATGTGCGTGGCGACGCGGTCCAGGAACATACGATCGTGGCTAATGACCACCGAGCAGCCCGGGAACTCGAGCAGCGCCGCTTCGAGCGAGGACAGCGTCTCGACGTCGAGGTCGTTCGTGGGCTCGTCGAGGAGCAGCAGGTTGCCGCCATGCTTGAGCGTAAGCGCCAAGTTCAGACGGTTGCGCTCGCCACCGGAGAGTACGCCAGCGCGCTTCTGCTGGTCCTGGCCCTTAAAGCCAAAGCTCGCCACATAAGCGCGGCTCGGAACCTCGGTCTCGCCGACCATCATGTGGTCCAGGCCATCCGAGACGACCTCCCACAGGTTCTTATCGGGATCGATGCCGGAACGGTTCTGGTCGACGTAAGAGATCTTGACGGTCTCGCCCACCTCGAGCTCGCCCGAAGTCAGCGGCTCCAGACCCACAATCGTCTTGAACAGCGTGGTCTTACCGACACCGTTGGGGCCGATGACGCCCACGATGCCGTTGCGCGGCAGGGTGAACGAAAGGTCATCGATGAGCACGCGGCCATCGAACTCCTTGTGCAGGTGATGAGCCTCGAGCACCTTGTTGCCCAAACGCGGGCCCACAGGAATGCGGATGTCGGTCCAGTCGAGTTTCTGGCTTGCGCGGGCCTCGGCCTCCATCTCCTCGTAGCGAGCCAGACGGGCCTTGTTCTTGGCCTGACGGGCCTTGGGCGAGCTGCGCACCCACTCGAGCTCGGCCTCCATGCGCTTGGCGAGCTTGGCGTCGCGGTTGCCCTGCGCCTCGAT
>USKV01000131.1 GCA_900555355.1 uncultured Collinsella sp. | reverse complement strand
GCCCAGCAGGCTCTCGAGCAAGTTGACGTCTACGGCGCCGCCGTTGGCCGTCACCTCATCCATCATGTTGAGCGCGATGACCATGGGGCGGTCGAGCTCCATGAGCTGCAGTGTCAGGTACAGGTTGCGCTCGATGTTGGTGGCGTCAATGATGTCGATGATGGCGTCCGGACGCTCGTCGAGGATGAACTGACGGCTCACGACCTCCTCGCCTGTGTACGGCGACAGGGAGTAAATGCCGGGCAGGTCGGTAACGCTCGCCTCGGGATGGTTACGGATGGTGCCATCTTTGCGGTCGACCGTCACGCCGGGAAAGTTACCGACGTGCTGGTTGGAGCCCGTCAGCTGGTTGAATAACGTGGTCTTGCCGCAGTTTTGGTTGCCGGCGAGGGCAAAGTGCAGCGGTGCGCCCTCGGGCACGGCCGTCTTTGCCGCACGGGGCGAATACGTCCCCTCGCCCAGCGCCGGATGCTCCGTCGTGCCGATTGCGGCGTTAGCGCGCGGACCCGTATCGGTGTCGTGAACACCCACGAGCTCAATCCGTGCGGCATCGTCCTTGCGCAGCGTCAACTCGTAGCCACGCAGGCGAATCTCGAGCGGGTCGCCCATGGGGGCGTACTTCATCATGGTGACTTCGGTGCCCGGTGTTAGGCCCATGTCCAAAATATGTTGTCGGAGTGCCTGGTCGTCCGATGTCACCGATGCGACAACGGCGTCCTTTCCAATCTCGAGCGTATCGAGCTTCACGTCCGTGTTCCTCCCCCGGCGCCCACAGGGCGTTGTATTTATGTTCACCAAGGCTAACCGTTTGCCATGGCTAACCAATTTTATCCATGCATGATAGCGCGAACATGCAACGATGTTCAATCAGCAAATTGGCGCAATGGGGACAGGCAGGAGAGTTCAGGGCCATAGTTTCCCGATGAGGCCTCTCGGGGAAACTACATCCCAGAATTCCGGCCCGAAACGGGATATGGTTTCCCAAACAGGCCTCTTACGGAAAATGCATCCCGGAATCCCCGCTCGAAACGGGACGCGCTTTCCCAGTCGAGGCCCTATGGGAAACTGCGTCCCACCTTGAAAGGCAAAACTGGGGCGCAGTTTCCGGGCGGGGCATCAAAAACGAAGTTGCGGTGGAATAGTTCCTGGATGGGCTGGTTGATGCCCCAGATAGGAACTATTTCACCGCAAGTTATTGAAGGGCTTGGATGCCGGGACTCTTACAGATGGTGCTCGAGGAAGCGGAAGGCTAGGCGAATCCAGGGGCGGACTGCCACCTGCTTGTCCTCGTTGTCGACCGCGGTGTTGGCGTTGCCGAGCGAAAGGCCGTGACCACCCTGGTCGAAGACGTGCATCTCGCATGCAACGCCCTCCTCGGCCATGCGCTGCGCAAACGGGTAGACCTGCGCGATCGGCGCCGTCTTGTCGTCTGAAACACCCCACACAAAGGTCGGGGGCATCTGGCGCGAAACGTGCGTGGTAGGGCAAATGTCGGTCAGGTGCTCATCGGTCGCCTCGCCGCCCGTCACCATCGACAGATAGTCGTTGAGCAAATCGCGCCCCGTCTTGCCGCCCGTCTTGGGCACACGCAAGTCAATGCGCGGATCGCGCGTCTGCATGTCGCGCACATAGGCAAAGTCTAGCAATGGATAGCCCAGCACCACGGCATCGGGACGAATGTCGTCCGGACGCGCCCCGGCAAGTGCCGCAAAGGGGCCGGTCTTCCACTGTGTTGCCAGCGAGGCGCAAATCATGCCGCCAGCAGAAAAGCCCACGACGCACACGCGCTTAGGATCGACATGCCACTCGTCGGCGTTGGCGCGCACCGTGGCGACCATCTTGGCAAGATCTGCCTGGGGGTGCGGAAAGCTCACGTCACCTGTAGAACTCGTGACATAGTTGAGCACAAAGGCCTGGTAACCGTGATCCAAAAACGCAAACGCCACAGGATCCTGCTCATGCGGAGCGATATGCGTAAACGCACCTCCGCCACAGATAATCACCGCGGGGCGGCGGCCATTCGGTTTATCGGGCAACGGCTCGGCACCCAAATACGTAAACGCCGCCGGATAATCCTCGGTCGGCTCCTCGCCCCACAGCGCATGGTTCTCGACAATCATATGTGCTCCCTTCGCGCAAATTATGCGCCCTTGTTTTTCGCCTTCAAGCGTACCCCACTTGAACCCGTGGCGCAGAAACACTCCGGCAATAAGTTTCCCTTCAACTGATATATCACATAATCCCAGTTCAGAGGTATCGTTGAGCAGCGTAGAATAGGGGCGTTGACCAAGCCGCGAAACACATGTGAAACGTTTCCGGCAAACCAAACGCGCGATATGCGCCTATTTAAGTTGGAGGCAACTATGGGTCTGCTCGATTCGCTTAAGTCCACCTTCACCTCGACCGGCGAGGCGTCCGTTCCGCCCGCAGCAAGCTTCGCTACCCGCGAAGGCGTCATCTATGCCCCCGTCAACGGCGTGCTCGTCAACCTGGACGAGGTTCCCGACGAGACGATCGCCTCGGGCATGCTTGGCCAGGGCTATGGCATCGAGCCCATTACCGGCACCATCTATGCGCCCGCCAACGGCCGCATCGGTGCCACCACTGTCACCAACCACTCCATCGGCATGATTACCGAGGACGGCCTGCGCGTGTTCATCCATGTTGGCCTGGGCACCGTGGAAATGAACGGCAAGGGTTTTGCCCGCTTTGTCGAGATGGGTGACACGGTCAAGGCGGGCCAGCCGCTCATCAGCTTCGACCGCGAGGCCATTAAGGCCGCTGGTCACGAGGACATCGTGACCGTCATCGTCTCCGAGCTCGATCGTCTTAAGAGCATCGACCATGTCGGCGAGTCTGGAACGCTTATCGGCGGCAACCCGCTCGTCAAGCTTGGCGACCCGCTGCTGGTAGCCAAGACCAAGTAGCCAGGCCCCGCGCCACACAGCCAAAAGGCACCTCGTCAAGCGCCCGCGACCATTTGGCCGCGGGCGCTTTTCGTTTGAAAAACCATCCCGCCAATGCCTTATCTGTATAGCCCAAATGAGACGAGCTGCTAGAATATCGAACTGTATGGATAACTATCATTCAACCGTTATGGGAGGATACGTGAACCGCACCAAAATCGCGCAGCTCTATGCCGATGCCGAGTCGCTCGGTGGCCAGACCGTCACCGTCGCCGGCTGGGTCAAGTCCGTCCGCGACATGAAGAACTTTGGCTTCGTGACGCTCAACGACGGCAGCTGCTTCCGCGACCTGCAGGTCGTCATGAACCGCGAGGCACTCGACAACTACGACGAGATCGCCCATCAAAACGTCTCGGCCGCACTCATTTGCACCGGCACCGTCAAGCTGACCCCC
The DNA here is from genome assembly GCA_900555355.1 of uncultured Collinsella sp. Taxonomy (GTDB): domain Bacteria; phylum Actinomycetota; class Coriobacteriia; order Coriobacteriales; family Coriobacteriaceae; genus Collinsella. Next base: position 1,597 of record USKV01000131.1, on the reverse strand, counting down.
GATGCGCCCCAGCCTTTCGAGCTTTCTGCCACCTCCATCGAGGTCGAGGGCACGAGCGCCCCGGATTACCCGCTGCAGAAGAAGCGCGCAACCGTCGAGTTCCTGCGCACCCAGCAGCACCTGCGTCCGCGCACCAACCTGTTCCGCGCCGTGTTCCGCATCCGCTCTGTCGCGGCTGCCGCCATCCACCGCTTCTTCCAGGAGCAGGGCTTTGTCTACGTCAACACCCCCATCATCACCACGAGTGACTGCGAGGGTGCTGGCGAGATGTTCCGCGTGACCACGCTCGACCCCAAAAACCCGCCCCTCACCGAGTCCGGCGAGGTCGACTGGAGCCAGGACTTCTTTGGCAAGCATGCAAGCCTCACCGTGTCCGGCCAGCTCAATGCCGAGAACTTTGCCATGGCCTTTGGCGACGTCTACACGTTTGGCCCCACCTTCCGCGCCGAGAACTCCAACACGACGCGCCATGCCGCCGAGTTCTGGATGATCGAGCCCGAGATGGCCTTCGCCGACCTCAACGACTACATGGACAACGCCGAGGCCATGCTCAAGTACGTCCTTAAGGACGTTATGGCCACCTGCCCCGACGAGCTCAACATGCTCAACAAGTTTGTGGACAAGGGTCTGCTCGAGCGCCTGGACCATGTCGCCAACTCCGACTTCGCCCGCGTCACCTATACCGAGGCCGTCGAAATCCTGGAGCAAGCCGTCGCCGCCGGTCACAAGTTTGACTATCCCGTGAGCTGGGGCATCGACCTGCAAACCGAGCACGAGCGTTTCCTGACCGAGGAACACTTTAAGCGACCGACTTTTGTGACCGACTACCCGGCCGAGATCAAGGCCTTCTACATGCGCATGAACAACGACGGCAAGACCGTCGCCGCCGCCGACTGCCTGGTGCCGGGCATCGGCGAGATCATCGGTGGCTCCCAGCGCGAGGAGCGCCTGGATCTGCTCGAGGCCCGCATCAAGGACCTGGGCATGAATCCCGAGCAGTACAAGTACTACCTTGACCTGCGCCGCTACGGTTCCTGCAAGCACGCCGGCTACGGTCTGGGCTTCGAGCGCTTGGTCATGTATCTGACCGGCGTGGGCAACATCCGCGACGTCCTGCCGCACCCGCGCACCGTGGGCAACGCCGACTTCTAATCTCCACAGCGCACTCAGCGCATTACAGCACATCGCGCCAGCGCCTCTCGGCAAGCCGAGGGGCGCTTTTTTTCAACAGCATCCGTCAAGCTTTTGGCAAGGTTTTGGTCAGTTAGGCAGGGTTGTTGAAAACTCGAACCGCCGTTTGCCGGCAACCATCGACCGTCCAAGGCATCATGAATCCTTGGCCAGGCTCCGCGCCCTAGGCTCTGATCTGTCATCACCAAAAAAGGAAAGGACGTGGGCGCTATGACCGAAGCCGTTGTTGAAAACTACGAGACCACGACCAGGGGCTCCGCCTCGATGGCAGCCTATCGCGCCGTACGCATCCTGCAGCTCTTGAGCGAGAACACCGGCGAGGACAAGGCGCTGCTTTCCGATGAGCTGGTCGAGCTCCTCGCCCATCCCGACGACCCCGCCCGCATGCCCATCTCGGCGGCGCGGC
>USKV01000130.1 GCA_900555355.1 uncultured Collinsella sp. | reverse complement strand
CAGTCCTGCGCAAGACGAAGGCCACATTAAGTGGCCTTCTTTGCGTGCGGAACTCATTTTGAGCAAGCGCCCGCCCTGCCGGGGCTCCCGGGTTTTGCAACGACTCGGCCGTTCGGGTCAGGTTGGCTGGATTGAATTTGGTGAATGAGGGCGCCGTTGGCGCCCTCATTCTTTATGGATGTGGCAAAGGGGCTGTCCCTTTGCCACATTGTGGGAGTGACGGAAATCGGGGTCTAATACTTTTCCACGAAGTGAACGACCTTATTTGGACCCCTGAAGCATCGACACTTTTTGGGCTCTGTTTCCTGCGGTTTTGTCGAGTTTTTCCTGCGGTTTTGCTGGCGAAAAATGCAGATGTTTCGGGGGTCCGATTTCACTCGTTCACTTCGCGGAAAAGTATTAGACCTCGATTTGTTGGGTCGGGGGAGAGCCTTTCTTGGATGCCGGAGATATACGCTGCGGCAGGCGGATCGCCAGACGCCGGCTGTTCCGCGCCTGAAGATTTCCAAAAAGTTAACCTTTGTTGACCTTAATAGTTAGATAAACTAAACTGTTTTCCAAAAGTGTGCTCGAGCAAACTTATTTACTCGGGTGCTGAGGCACCGTGCCGCGTCCAATGCGGCAAAAGGGAGAAGCAACATGAAGAAGTCGACGTTCAATACCCTGCTTGTCGGTGGCGGTTTTCTGCTTGGTACGGCTGGCATCAAGCTGCTCACCAGCGCTCCGGTCAAGAATGCCTGCGTGCAGGGCATCGCGTGCGGTATGCGCGTCAAGAACTGCTACCAGGACATGGTCGAGCAGGCCAAGGCCAATGTCGATGACATGGTTGCCGAGGCTGCCTACATCACCCAGAGCGAGGCCGCTGCTGATGAGGCAGCCGAGTAACGCTTCCAGGCACAAACTATGAGATTCTCGATTATTAGCGAGATCCCCGGCAGGACCCGTCTTCAATTGGCGGGTCCTGTGCCAGAGAGCGATCTCGATGCACTTCTTAAGCTTGGCGGCGACATTGACGGCGTGCACAAGGTGCGCGTGTATGGCCGTATTGGCCAGATGGCGCTCGAATATGACGAGCAGTGTCGTGCGGACGTGCTCGATGCCTTGGGTGCGCTCGATGCCCAGGCCATTGCCGACGCAAAGACGGGTTACGTGATGCAGCTTGAGCCACGCAAGCACAAGCTCGTCATGGATCTTGCCACACTTATCGGCGCCCACTACGCGCGCCGCTGGTTCCTGCCTACGCCGCTGCGTGCCATCTTTGTCGTGGCCGGTTACATGACCTTTTTGCGTGCCGCCCTCCACGAGCTCGCGCAGCCGCGCCTGACCGTTCCTGTGCTTGACGCTTCGGCCATCGGCATTTCGTTCGTCAAGCGTGATGTCGACACCGCGGGCCAGACGATGTTCCTGCTCAACGTGGGCGAGCTGCTCGAGGACTACACACGCGCCATGAGCGAAAACGAGCTCATCAACTCGCTGCTCGACGTGCCCGATAAGGCACAAAAAGTGGTCGGCGACACTGAGGTGAGCGTTGCCGCCACCGAGCTTGAGCCCGGCGACTTGGTCGCCGTTCGCACCGGCATGTCCATCTGCATCGACGGCGTGGTTGAGCAGGGGAGCGCCATGGTTAACCAGGCGACCCTGACCGGCGAGCCGCTTGCCGTCGAGCGCAGCGCAGGCGACGATGTGTTTGCTGGAACTGTCGTCGAGGACGGCAGCATCTTGGTGCGCGTGCGCGCCAACACGGCGCAGACCAAGCTGCGCTCGATCGTCTCGCTCGTGCAGGCGGCCGACTCGCTCAAGTCCGAGGGCCAGTCGCACATGGAGGACCTCGCCAACAAGATCGTCCCGTGGAACTTCCTGCTCGCGGGCCTGGTTGCGCTTACCACCCGTAGCCTCATCAAGACCTCAGCGGCACTGATGGTCGACTACTCGTGCGCACTCAAACTCACGGGCTCCGTCGCCGTCATGACTGCCATGAGCGATGCCGCCAAGATGGGCGTCATGGTCAAGGGCGCCAAGTACTTTGAGTCGTTTGCCAAGGCCGATACCATTGTGTTTGACAAGACCGGCACGCTCACCGAGGCGCAGCCGCGTCTTGCCTGCGTGCTCACCACCGATGGCTGGAGCGAGGACGAGGTTCTGCGCCTTTCCGCCTGCTTGGAGGAGCATTTCCCTCATCCGGTGGCGCGTGCCGTGGTCAACGCCGCCCGCGAGCGTGGGCTCGAGCACCGCGAGCGTCACGCTGCGGTCGAGTACATCGTGGCGCACGGCATCGCTTCGTCCATTGAAGGGCGTCGCGCCATCATCGGTTCGGCACATTTTGTGTTTGAGGACGAGGGCGCACAGCTCGAATCCGACATCAAGGAGCGCATCGAGTCCCAGATGCAGGGCTTGTCGCCGCTGTACCTGGCGGTCGACGGTACGGTCGTGGGCGTGCTCGGCATCGAGGATCCGCTCAAGCCCGGGGTCCGCGAGGCTATCGCCGACCTGCATGCGCTGGGCGTCAAGCATGTCGTTATGCTCACGGGCGACTCCGAACGCACGGCCGAGCGCATTGCGCGCGAGGCGGGTGTCGACGAGTTTAAGGCCGAGCTGCTGCCCGAGGACAAGTACGCCTACGTGGAGCAAATCAAGCGCGAGGGCCGTCACGTCGCCATGGTGGGCGACGGCGTCAACGATTCGCCGGCGCTCGGTTTGGCCGACGTGGGCCTGGCGATGGGTGGCGGAAGCGACATCGCCAAGGAGGTCGCCGATATCATCCTGACCGATACGGATCTGGCCGCAATCGTGCGCCTGCGCCGTATGAGTCAGGGCCTCGTTGATCGTCTGACGAGCTCTTACTCTAAGGTGATGCTCACCAACTCAGCACTCTTGGCACTGGGCATTACCGGCACGATTACCCCGCAGGCGTCGTCGCTGTTGCACAACGGTTCGACGATTGCCTACAGCCTGAGCAACGCGAAAGCGTATCTTCGTTAGGGTTTTCGATTGAGCTTATGGCCTGCATTCGGGCGGTACCGCAGCCGCCAGGGTGCAGGCCTTTTTAGGCAAGTGCAGCTTTGATGGCAGGGGCTTCGGTGAGCTGCTCGGCTGCCTTTTCGTCGGAGCTGTCGAGTGCTGCCAGACTGCGGTAGACCCACTCGTTGACCTGGGTGTTCTTGACGCCTGCGGTCTGCATGAGGGCGCCTACCTCGCGGATTGCTGCGAGCAAGTCGGCTTTGGGACCCGCGAGCTCGACCTCGATGCCGTGGTAGGCGGACACGCCGCGGTTCTCACTCACGTGGTCGATAAAACCCTCGACGGTCTCGAGCTGCTGGGCGAGAGCAACATCATCGTCGGCGTTCAGCGCAACAAGGGCGTTCGATACCGTGAGGGCGGGATGTCCGCAGGGGACAAAGCCTTCGATGACATCCATAGCTTCGGTAATGGTTGAGCCCAGGCCTGCGAGGGCATTGACGAGTTGCTGCTTGGTATCCATAACGGTCCTTTCGACGGGTCAATTTTGCTTGGCGAAAATATACGTGACGCGATCGGTAGCAAAAGTGCGAAGTGCGGCGCACATTGGGGTCTTCACAGCTCGTGCATAGAACAGCTGTCCGCTTTCAGAACGTGGTAAGATAACACTCCACAAGCGGGGCTCGCCCCGCATGTTCCTTGAAAAGTCGACGGGTGTTGGGTGCTCGTGCCCAATACCATCCAGACTTTCCCGACATTCGGGGGCGACTGGTTTCGACACGATAGCTCTGAGAGAGGAAGCAAGCCGAGGTCTCCTCGCCTCGTTAAACAGGGGTACCGTCAAATTGAATTGACAACAACTCTTCTTTTGAGCCTATGGCTCTCGCTGCTTAGTTTATAGCGGCGCGTCAACCCGGTGATTTCCCCGACACCGGTGCGATGTCATTTTAGGGGAATGCTCCTGCGCACGTAATCGGTATGGCGCAGGCTAAGATCGAACCGGTTAGGACGCCGCGAGCGTGTCGCTGCGCGCAAAGCGTCCGAGATAAAACCAGCGACTGAGCTTGGAGATGCCAATCAGGGGGCTTTCGTGGACCGGAGTTCGATTCTCCGCGCCTCCACCATAAGTAACAGGCAGGTAGATATTCATATCTACCTGCCTTTTTATTTCTAGTCTGTACCGCGGAGAATCGAACTCTATGCAGGGCGCGGGCGTAAAGAAAACGCGTAAGCGTTTTTAGCCCGCGGGCGAGGACGCCGGCAGGCGGCCGAAGCCGACGCGGATTTGCGAAGCAAATACGCGGATTCTCCGCGCAAACTTTCGACTCAAAACGGATGCGATGTTTATCGAATTTCAGCTGGCCAAGCCCCGCATCAACGGATCCCCCGTACCGCGGAGAATCGAACTCTGTGCAGGGCGCGAGCGTAAAGAAAACGCTTCAGTGACGCAGGGTGGGACGCGTTTTCCCAATGGCGGCCCAGGCGGAAAGCGCATCCCGGAATCCGCACTCAGACTGGGACGTAGTTTCCGGATGGTGTCTCAAACGGAAACCGCATCCCGGAATCTAAGCTCGGAATGGGATACATTTTCCGGATGACGCCTCAAGCGGAAACCGCGACCCGGAATCGAGCCGTAGAGTGGGACATGCTTTCCCAATGGCAGCCCAGGCGGAAAGTCCATTCCGAAATCGCCCCTCAGAACGGGACGTACTTTCCGCTCCATCTCCTCAACTCCAAAACCTATGCGCCCTCCATTCCAAAACTGGGTAGAAGAAGGCCAAAACGTAATCGCAGGAGGTCAATATGACTGCAGAAGATAAGGCAAAGAACGCCGGCAAGGTCGCGCTCGTTTTGGAGGGCGGAAGTTTTCGCGGGCAGTTTACCGCGGGCGTGCTCGACGTCCTCATGGAGGCTGGCGTCGAGATTCCGGCTGTCTACGGTGTATCGGCCGGCGCCCTCAACGGCGTGAACTACAAGTCGCACCAGATCGGCCGTGTCATCCGC
>USKV01000129.1 GCA_900555355.1 uncultured Collinsella sp. | reverse complement strand
GCGCGACGTTCAGGGTGTCGAGCGCGTTGTTGGCCTGCTCGAGCGCCGCGAGCGTCTCCGCGTCGCTGCCGCCACGCTCTCGCAACTCGGCACGAAGGCCTTTAAGCTGCAGGGCGCAAACCACAGCAACTCCCACCGCCACCAAGGCAATCACAACAAGCGCAATATCAATAGCAGACATAGATTCCGCCCAACAAACCCAATCGATTATCAATCAAAACTGCAATCAATCTTACCCCGCCACACGCACCGAGCGCCCGGCCCCTTCTTGGGCGCCCCTCTCCTCCGCATATTCCATAATGCGGCGCGCCGTTTCCCTGCTCACTTTTGAGTCATCACCGGCTAAGTATGCGTACACGTTTCCCTTATTCAGATTCAAATCGCGGCAGAGGCCGTAGCGCGTTACGCCCGATTCCCCTAGCGCTCCCAATGTTCTTTTTCGCATCAGGGCGTTGATCCTTCTATCGGCAGCCGGCTTCTCCTTCACCCCTCTATACGCACGCCAAACGTTGGCATAACGATTGGGAAGCTCACTTTTGGCACATAGAGACGCCATGCCACCCGCTTGATCGTACAAGGACAAAACGCCTCGGTAATCCTCTTCCATCCACGAACCCTCGGATAAGCCCAGAACGTATTCGGCTTTTCCTTGCGCCAAAGCGAGCAAAAACAGAGGCTCCGCCACGCGCGGCGCAACCGTCGTCGCTTGCTCAACCAGTTTTCTAAAACTCAGCGACTGCTGTCCGGATAGCTCCCGGCAATAGCCTTTTAAGAATCCCTCAAAGGTCAGATTCAACCGAGCACCTCCTTTTTGTATTGCCTGTATGCGCAGACCATCTCTTGATAACTCCGCTCCGAGGGCGACGACGCCAGAGCCTCTCCCTCGTCGAATATAAGCCGCTCGAGCAGATCCCAATCAAGTCGGTCAACGAATGCCTGACTATGAAGATCGACGATGTCGTTCGGACGATAGGCATAAAGCTTCATCACCGCCAGGTCCTCCAAAGATGGCGTAAAGTACCTGATAAAACGCGCCCCAATCTTCAAGGGAATCAAACGATCTTCGTAATTGAATGGCATCTGATTACAATATGCCACCGCCATACCATTCACCTCGGGGTATCGAGCTATGATCTCGCGGAGGCACCTGTCTGCCTCAAACACATCAATGTCATGTGTAACCGACCGATTCGTCACATCGTTTAGCATGAAAGCGCTTCCTCCCACCAATACAACGCTCGGCCTGTCGTCTCTTGGACCTATTTCCAGCTCCGCCTCTTCGTCAATGCCCAAAAGAGTCTGCTCTAAATCCTGCTTATACATAGCAAATCCTATTATTATTCATCTTCAATAATACTATTCAGTCGCACGACAGGACCCAAAGGATGCAAGGATTCTACTCGTGGCGATAATCCGTACACCCTAGAAGTCCTAATGTGACAAACGCTAACTCTCCCAGCCGGCGCGGATGGTTGTTATGACGTCGCCTAGGCGCTGGCCGAGAGCTGCCAAGTGCTGAAGCACCTCACTGGGCGAGGCGCCGTTGAGGATGCAGGTGAGCGCATACGAGACCAGGAAAATCGCCGCAAGTCCTAACGGGATCAGCACAATCATCGCTAACGTGCGCAGGCGCTGGCCCACGCGGCGGTGACGTGTGCGGCGCTTGTCGAACGCAAGCTCCTGCGCATATGAATCTTGTTGTACGGAATAGTTCTCTGGCGCCGATCCGCCCGCAGGCGAAACCGCAGGCGTGGCATTTTGCGCAGGGGGCTGGGCGGCTACCCCTTGCATTTGTATCTCCATGAGCCGTTGCTGCTGACGCAACATGCGCTCAGCTTGTTGCTGCGGAGTCTCAAGAAACAGATCCATGCTGGCCTCCAAAATCGGAGCATTCGACGCTTACGACCAGCATCCCGCACCGCCATGACCGCGACAACGCAATCGCCGGCAATAGCCACAAAGTTTCTTTTGCTCAAAAGCTGTCGAAAAACTCAACAACTCCCCTACCAGCACTTTCTCTGAGCTTTTTTCGCCATCAATCTTTTGGACTTCCACCCTTACGCCAACTGACCAAAATCTAACCAATAGCTTGACGAAAATTGTGGAGACCGGGACCCCACACAAAAAGTGCCGCCCCAAAGGGTCGGCACACAAACTTATTATCAGCTTTTCTGTAACGAGCATGCGACGACTCAACGCCGGAGCGCAGGGCGGGGAAACCTTTGCCTCGCGCGACCCTGCGGAGCCGTGAGCGAGAGGGAAAGGTATTTCCCCGCCCTGCGCTCCGCAGCAGCCAGCGCCACGCGCTAGTAGTTCACCACCTGCTCCTCAAAGTACGCCTTCGGGTGGTTACACACCGGGCACACCTCAGGCGCCTCGGCACCAACGTGCAGGTGCCCGCAGTTCAGGCACTTCCATACCTTTACGCCCTCGCGCTCAAACACCTCGCCCGATTCGATGCGCTCGACGAGCTTGTTGTAGCGCTCCTCGTGGGCCTTCTCGACAGCACCGACGCCACGGAACTTTGCGGCAATCTCGGTAAAGCCCTCCTCCTCGGCGGTCTTGGCGAACTCGTCGTACATCGTGGTCCACTCGTAGTTCTCGCCCGCAGCGGCATCACGCAAGTTGTCCAGAGTGTCGGGAACGGCGCCGTCGTGCAGATACTTAAACCACAGCTTGGCGTGCTCGGACTCGTTGCCCGCCGTCTCGGCAAAGATATTCGAGATCTGAACGTAGCCATCCTTCTTGGCCTTGGATGCATAGTAGCGATACTTGGTATGCGCCTGGGACTCACCGGCAAAAGCGGTCTCGAGGTTCTTCTTGGTTTGAGAATTCTCAAAATCCATAGGTGTACTTCCCTTCAACATGCCGCCCGTAGGATTCGAGCGGCCTTGTCTTTAGGATGCCCTCAAGCCGAGAATTTAAACCTTACAATCCTGTTCTTCAGATTCGGGTTGGCTACACGCTTAGCCAGCGGTCACCCTCCACGCGGCAAAAGCCCTCACGCTCCAAGTCGGCCAAAATGTCTGCAACCAGCTCGTGCTCGACCGGCTCGCGACCGGCTGCCGCTTCCATCTCGTTGACGCCCACCACGGCATCAGCAAGCGTAATCCCCGCCGGCTGCCCATCGCGCGCTGCCAACAACATACGCACGATATGCGCGCGCTTTTGGCGACGCGAGCCCTCAAACTTGGACTGACGGCTATAGCTCGCCGAGCGCCTGGACGGATTGGGCAGCGTCTTTTTAAGATACGCGCCGTAATCCAGCAATGCGTAATACCACGCGCGCGGCGTGTCGGCATCGTCTTGAGGCGCGGCAAAGGGCGCGATCTCGTCCGCCGCCGCGCCGGGGGCCGCCGGACAGGCAGCTTGGATCAGCGGCACCAGTTCGCGATCGGGAACGGCCGGCACATCGGGAAAGAAGTGATGCAGAAAGACCGTGCGCACGTTGGTCTCCAGATACACGCCCGGAAGATCAAACGCAAACGACCGGATACCCTGCGCCGTTGCCGGGCCAATACCAGGCAGAGCGACCAAGTCACGCGTCTCACGCGGAAACTCCCCGTCCCAGTCCTCTACAACGCGCTGAGCGGCATTGTGGAGCGCCAGAGCGCGTCGGTTGTAGCCCATCCCCTGCCAAGCGTCCAAAACATCGGAAGGCGCGGCCTGGGCAAGTGCCTGCACAGTCGGAAAACGATCGAGCCACACCGGCATGCGCCCCTCCACGCGCGGCACCTGCGTTTGCTGCAGCATGACCTCAGAAAGCCAAATGATGTACGGATCGCGCGTGCGGCGCCACGGAAGGTCGCGATAACGCAGGACCCCTTCCGAACGAATCATCGAACGAAAGGGGTCCTGAATCATGGCTATGCTCCTTATGCGGCGCTATTCCTCCCGGTAAGCGTACGCGCAGGCAGCGTACTCGGGAAACGCATCGCGATCGGCGAACTTGGGATCGACGGCTGGGAACTGGCGATGGGCGACGATATCGCCGAGCGAAACGGAATCGAGGTAGTCGCGCATCAACGCCTGGGCTCCGGCCCACAGGGGATGATAGCAGCACACACCCATGCGCGCACAGTCACCATCGGGGGCGGTGCAGTCGTTCATAACCATAGGGCCCTGAACGGCCTCGACGACCTGGCGGATAGTGACGTCGTCCGGACTGACCTTGAGACGCATGCCACCGTGGACGCCACGCAGGCTCTCCACAATACCGGCCTGAACCAAACCATGCAGAATCGAACGGGCAAACGAATACGGGACATTGACCTCTTCGGCAGCGGTGCGAACAGAAAGCAAACGCTCCGGATCCTCAGCAAGCATCGCCAGCATACGAAGGGCGTAATCAGTCTTCCTCGATATGTCCATTTTTCCCCTTTCAAGGAATAGGAACAGCTCGAACGAGCTCCGGAGCCGAGCTTACGTCGAGACGCCAATGACCGTATGGACGCCCATATAGCAAAACGGGTGCCCACTGAATGCCGTGTTTGAAGCCTCTTGCATCAAAAACGGCCCATAGTGCAATTTAGTATAACCTAACCCCCTGCTTCGTTGAACAGGTGTTGTGCAACAAACGCCTTGTTTGAACACAGGTCTCAAACGGAGCTTGTCCGGGAATTGGAAGGATTTGGTTTTGGGCAAAAGGGGCCGATGGGATCAAGGTCCTATCAAACGCAAAAAGCCACGTCCGAAGACGTGGCTTTAATTGCGTTGGCGGGAAGTACGGGGCTCGAACCCGCGACCTCCGACGTGACAGGCCGGCGCTCTAACCAAACTGAGCTAACTCCCCAGGCAGTCGTTCGCGTTTGTTTCCGCTCGCGTGCGCTGCGGGGATTAGTATACACAGAAGTCTGTCCGGCGCGCAACAACTTTTTTGAAAATATTTTTTGGGGCCTCCGGGAGGGTCTCCGGGGCCGACTGGCGCGGGTTAAGTTTGCTGCTCTACAGTCCTGCGCAAGACGGAAAGCACATTA
>USKV01000128.1 GCA_900555355.1 uncultured Collinsella sp. | reverse complement strand
CCGTCGGGTTTTCTGCCGTCGCATCGGGGCAACCCGACCATACGATCATCAAACGCCGGCCTGCAGTATCCTCAAAGGACTGCGGAGCATAGAAATCAAAACCGGCATCGACCATCGGGGGCATGCCCTGCCCGACGATTTTAAAGCTCGGCGCCTCCCAATCGGCCTCGATGGGAAACCACACGCACTGGTGCGGATTGCGGTAACGCCATCCATCGGCGGACACACCCTGCGGACAGCAAACGAGAATAAGCTCACCATCGAGCTCAAACAGATCGGGGCACTCCCACATAAAGCCAAACTTCTCGCCCAACTCAATGCGCGTCGCATAGCTCCAGTCCTCAAGATTGCGCGAGGTATAGACAAGCACGCAGCCGCGGTCGTCTTTCGTACGAGCGCCCAGAACCATGTAGTAGATACCATCGTGTTCAAGGATTTTGGGATCACGCACGTGCGTACCGATATCGTCGGGGTAATCGACCGGTCCAACAGCTATGCACTTCTCGCCCAATTCGTCGGGATTCTCGGCAACCATATGAATCTGGTTTTGCTCACGGCCCGTCAACACGTAGTCGTAATCATCGCGGTCAAAATGCTTGACGTTGCCGGTATAGAAGTAGTGAATCTTACCATCACGTACAAAGGCAGAACCAGAATACGCTCCACTCGAATCCAAATCGGAATCGGGAAACAGCACGGGACCATGATTCTCGTAGGTCACAAAATCCTTTGTCGTCAGATGGTTCCAAAGCACTGGACCGCCATGCGCAGCATCGAACGGATCGTATTGATGATAGATGTGATACGTATCACCAATCTGAACCAAACCGTTGGGGTCGTTGAGCCAGCCAAGCTCAGGCTCCACATGGAACAGAAGCCTATCGGGGTCGGACGCGATGCGAGCCGCCGTCTCATCCTGTCCGACACGCCACTGCTCATAGTCCGCGCGTGTCACCTTATTTTTTTGATTAAACATCGCCGTTGACTTTCTCGTCTATGGGGAAGGACGCTCGACTCACACGAGTCGAACGCCCTTCCTCAAATGGACTTATCCTCAGATTACACTGAACGGCTCAACTAGAAGCTAACGTCGAAGCCAGCGCCAGCGCCCTCTTCATCGGTGGTCGGCACGCCCTTTGCCTTGTTGTAGGCAAAGATCAAGACGATCGGCACGATAAAGGCGATGAGATTGCCAGCCACATACCACACGAGGGTCTCGGGCGTGACGATGAGCAGGCCAAGCACGCCGGTCAGACCCTGACCGATAGCGCGCACCTCAAAGAGCTTGACGAAGGCACCGCCGCAGCCTGCACCGATGCATGCGCAGATGAACGGAATGATCGAATAGCGCATGTTTGCAGCAAAGATAGCGGGCTCGGAGATTCCGACCAGCGTCGGGATAAAGGACGACATGCAGATGTTGCGCTCTTTGGAGTGCTTCTTGTGAATGAGGTACATACCGATGGCGCCGCCGCCCTGGGCGATGATGGAAACCGACCAGATGGCCTGGATGTAGTTGAAGCCAGTCGTGGCAACAAGGTTTGCCTCGATACCCTGGATGAACTGATGCGTACCGGTAACGACGAGCGGCTGCAGGAACGCGGCGAAGACAAAGGCGCCAAAGACGCCCATCCTGTTGTACAGGACATCGATTACGCCAGCGAGGACGTCGCCGATCAGGTTGCCGAGCGGGCCGAACACGGTGAACAGGGCAACGTTAGCAAGAATCAGGGTAACGGTCGGGACAAAGACAAACGAGACGACCTCGGGGATGTACTTCTGGGCAATCTTTTCGACCTTGGCCATAAACCAGGCAGTCAGGATTGCAGGGAACACGCCGCCCTGGAAAGCAACCATGGGAATGGATAGCGGACCGAAGTTCCAGTACTCAGCACCCGTCGGGTCCATAACGAACGTGTTGCGGTTCATAAGGCTCGGGTGAACCATGACGATACCGACGAGGATGCCCAGGATCGGGTTACCGCCAAAACGCTTGACCGCGCTGTACATAACCAGGACAGGCAGGTAGTCGAACGTGGTGGCGATAATGGCAAAGAAGCTTGCGAGGTTCTTGAGGAACTCGCTGTGATCGGCGAGGCTGCCTTCCATGCCAAAGAGGCCGTTGGCAACGATCAGCGACTTAAGGCCGATGATGATTGCAGCGCCGACGAAGGCGGGAATGATGGGGATAAAGATGTCCGAGAATACCTTGAGGACCGAGAAGAACTTGCCCTTCTTGTCCGCCTCAGCGCCCTTGACCTCGGAAGCACTGATCTCCTTAACGCCCGTCAGAGCCATAAACTCATCGTAAACCTTGTTGACGGTACCGGTACCGAAGATGATCATGAGCTGGCCGCTGTTGTACAGCACGCCCTTGACGCCATCGATGTTCTCGAGCTCGGCCTTGTTGTATTTGCTCGTATCCTTGAGCACCAGACGCAGACGGGTCACGCAATGCGTGGCGCCCTCGATGTTCTCCAGTCCGCCGACGTTGTCGACGACTTGCTGGGACACTGCCTTGTAGTCCATGTTCCTCTCCATTCCCTTACGAAATCATAAAACGTTTTGATGCCATTACAGAGACGCGATCGTTGCATTTGCGCACTTGAGCGTACCGTCGGTGACCGTCAGCGCCACACCCTGGCCCTGCTTGTTGCAGAAGCGAGCGTTGAGCGCAACATCATCGACAAAGATGGTCGCGATGTCGTCGTCGACGACCAGACGCACATGGTGAGTGCCCTCGCCCTTAAAGAACAACGGACGCTCGAGGCCCATGTTGTTGACCTGGAACCACGGATACTGGGGGGCCGCCGTAAACTCGAGCTTGCCCTCACGCAGGTTGGCGCGGAACTCATAGGCAAGACCGGACTCGGCGTCCTCGGCAAGCTTCACCGAGAAGCCGGCAGCGTCACCGGCGAGCTCGATGTCGGCATCGAGCATATAGGTGGAACCGGCATCCGCGGCGAGCACCTGCTCGACCTTGCCCGACTCGCAGGAAAGCTCAAAGGTCTCGACTGCCTTAGCCTCGCCAAAGGCGCCAAGCATGCTGTCGGGGAGCTTGGTGCCGAGCGTTCCGTCGGCACGCTGAACGATCTCGAGAGGCATAAAGGTGCCACCCCACAGGTAAGAGCTGGGATCGCCACCCTCGTCACGCGTAGGAACCCAACCAAAGAGAACGCGGCGCTCGCCATCAAATGCGGTACGCGCGGCATAGTACGCGCGGCCATCGAAGGAATCGTCCGCAGGAGTGATCCAAGGACCGTTGATAGAGCGAGACATGCGGTAACGGGTCTTGTTGCCATCACTGTACTCGGAGAACACCAGATACCACCAGTCGCCCATCTTAAAGAGATCAGGCATCTCAAACATGGTGTACAGGCCCGGGTTCCACCAGTCGCCCTGGAACTCCCAGGTATCCAGGTCCTTGGAGGTGAACTTGACCAGACGACCGGTCATCAGACGCTTGTCCTCGCCCACACGCGTGCCGAGGATGAGCATGTACTCTTCGTTCTCCTCATCCCAAAGCACAAAGGGATCGCGCCAGTTGCGGTCATCGTAACCCTCCTGGGGCGGAAGCAGCGTCTCGGCGATGTTCTTCTCCCACTTGACGGCGTCGTCGCTCGTTGCGTGAAGAAGAACCTGCTTCATCAAGCGTGCCTTGACCTTATCGCGATTGCAACCAGTGTAGAGCGCATGGTACTTGTCGCCCACCTTAAACACCGTGCCGGCATAAACATACTGGTCGACTTCCTCGTCGCCGCCACGCTCAAGGCTCTCGCCAAAGTCTTTGTAATTGACGAAGTCCTTGGTTGTCGCGAGTGCCCAGCCAAACGGCTCTCCGAAAGGTCCGGGGTTTCGCGTGTCACGCTGATGATAGAGATAGAACGTGCCGTCCTCGCCGTACGGCATGATGTCGCCCACCCAAATTCCCTCAGGCTGGTAATACACCTTGTGCATCCGAGACTTCCTTCCCACGTGATACTAACTCGGTACAACTGCAAGATATGTCAATCGTTTTCATATGTCAAACGTTTTCACACCAATACGTCTTTTCGCAGTTCCAGTCGTCGGCAAACGGTTGACATATGCCGGTGAACGGTCATCAGAGGCGTTTGAGGAATTCTTTTGGCACGGGGCGAATTACGCGGTTTTGCCCTCGATAAGCTCAACGGGAAGCTTGATATTCGACTCGGGCTTTTCACCGTTAATAAGAGCAATGATGGATTGCGCCGCGAGCTCTCCGATGCGATCGATATCTTGACGTACGGTTGTTAAGTCAGGCATAAACGTCATAGTGCGGCGGGCACCATCCGCGCCCACGACCTTAATGTCGTCTGGAGCGCTCAAGCCGCGCTGCTTCATCACGTTGAGACAGATGGCCGCCATCGTATCGTCTCCCGCAAAGATGCCGTCAATATCGGGGTTCTCATCGAGGATCTTCGCAACGACCGCGCCCTTTTCGTCGTCGGGCTTAACGAACTCAACCTCACGGACAAGCGCGGACAAACCGGCCTGCTCAACAACATCGAGGTAGGCATCGGTACGCTTATTGGCAGGCATGCGCATGCGGCTATTGCTGCGCAGGCACAGGATACGCCTGCAGCCGTCATCAATCAGACGGCGCGTGGCGAGCTCGCCGATGCCATAGCTGTCACTTGCAATCTGGACAGAGCCCTCGCCAAGATCGCAGTCGATGCCAACCAGGCTCAAGCCCATCTCGGCATATGCCTCGGCACCGATATTGAGGGAGTTGACGATGACGCCGTCGACCATATTGCGGCGGAGCATGTCGATATAGGAACGCTCAAGATCAGGTCGATTGGCGCTGTTGCACAGCAACATCTTAAAGCCGTTTTCCGCCAACGTGCGCTCGACCGCCTGCACAACCTGAGCATGGAACGGACTGCTCACAAAGGGAACGATCATGCCGATAAGGTTCAGACGGCCGTTGAGCATGGCACGGGCGATATCGTTGGGCGTATAGTTGATGCGCTCCATCGCGGCGTGGACCTTATCGCGGG
>USKV01000127.1 GCA_900555355.1 uncultured Collinsella sp. | reverse complement strand
CGCGAACGCGTCGGCGTTGCCAGCATTCGCCGCAGCCGTGGCTTTATGGGCAGACATCGCGGCCCTGCGAGCGGCCTTGGTGGCATCGGCGTACCTGCTCTTGGCCATATGATCATCCTCCGATTTGGGACATAAATCGTTGCGTGCCCTCAATTATCGCGTGTTCCTGCGGTTTGTGGGCCACGGCATCGCGCCAAATCGAAAGTACCTGCATATCATCACCACGGCGCAGGGCGTCGCGCACCGAATACTCGGCATCGCTGAACAGGCACGGACGCACGTTGCCATCGGCCGTCAGGCGCAGACGGTTGCAGTTCGCGCAAAAATGGTTGGACATGGCGCTGATGAAACCAACCGTTCCCGCCGCGCCCGGAAAGTGCCAGTAGCGCGCAGGGCCCGCGCCGGCAGGAGCGTCGTTGATGTCGAGCGGCTCGAGCTCGCCCAGTCCCGCCGCGGCGGCCCCGGCATTGATACGCGCCCGCAGCTCGTCGCTCGGCACGGTATCGCTCGCATCCCACAGCTCGGGATTGAGCGCGGGAGCATGCGGATCCACAGCGCAATGCGAGCTCGTGCGCTCGTCACCAATGGGCATGTATTCGATAAAGCGCAGGTGGATGGGACGATCGAGCGTGAGCCGCGCGAGGGCCGCCACATCCTGGTTGAGTCGGCGCACCACAACGCAGTTGACCTTAACGGGCTCAAAGCCCCAAGCCAGTGCCGCGTCGATGCCCGCCATGGTCTGCTCGAGCCGGCCCAGGCGCGTGATCTTACCAAACAGATCGGGGTCGAGCGTGTCGAGCGAGATGTTAACGCGGTTAAGGCCGGCATCTTTGAGCTGTGGTGCCAGCTTGGGCAGCAGGGCGCCGTTGGTGGTAAGCGAGATGTCCTCGATCTGCGGAATCGCGCGGATGTCGCGAATAAGCGGGATGATACGGCGGCTGACCAGCGGCTCGCCGCCCGTCAGGCGTACGCGGCGAATGCCCTCCCCCGCTACCAAGCGCACAAAGCGGGCGATTTCCTCGGCGCTGAGCAGCTCGTCGTGTGCACGGGGCGCCACGCCATCGGCCGGCATGCAGTAAATGCAGCGGAAATTGCACTTGTCGGTAACGGCAATGCGCAGGTAGTTGATATCGCGGCCAAAACCGTCATGTTGCACGTACCCGTCCACGCAGCCCTCCCCTCACGCGGCGTTTTATTCTTCGGAAAACATAATACCCCACGAGAGAATCATGCCGACACCCGTACGACAGGACAGGTCGCTTCGAGCAAAACGGACTTCCCAAGCCCATCCTCAACACAGACCATCACAACATTCGATGCTTTTCCCGTTTTTGACGAAAAACGTCGAATGTTGTGATGGCTTGCCTGCCCACGGCACCCCGTAGAAAGGCCAGAACGCCCCTAAAGGCCGCCGTCCCAGTGCCGAATCACGAATTCTCGCAGGTCGTTTTGACGTTTCTGGAACGCTTCGCTTCGGTCGCACTTGAGACCCATAGCGAGTGCGATGGCGTTCATCGCCCGGTGCAATTGCAGCTGATGGGCAAACTGGGTCCCGGTGAGGACGATCGTCCTAAAGCCCAGCGCGCTCAGCACGGTCATACGCTCCGCATCCGACGCGCTGCGCTGTTTATCAAGATGGTCCGAGCCGTTGTACTCAATCCCCGTACCGCTCGCAGGCGCATATACGTCGATCTCGAAATACCCGGCCTTTGCGAGATACTTGAACTCGTTGGGAACATCGACCCGATGGTTGAGCTCGATCTTGGCGTATCCCAGCCCTCCCTGGGAACGTTTTGCTACGACCATGATTGCGGTGGCCGTCTCCATGGGCGACCGCGCGCCATCGTGCACGCGCTTGAGCACGGCGGCTGCGCGTATGGCCCCCTGACGAGATCGGTTCTCATTGCAATAAGCAATCAAATCGGCGACGGTATACCTCTGCCCCATCTCGATATAATCGCCTGTCGACAGATGATTCAAATGGTATCGGGCGCAGATTTCGTAGCCATATTCCAACTGCTCGGGCTCGCTCATCCACGAACCCGCTTGGACAAAGCACATGGCCTCATCAACCACTAGAAGGCCCTCTGCCACCTCGATAAGATGGCCTGGAGGTACCGGCGCCCCAAACACGTGACACCTAAATCCAGCCGGCGTCGAGCGCTCAAAATCGAAGTTGACGAGTGCATCGATATGATCGAGCTCTTCTCGTGGAATACCAAGCGAAACCAGATAGTCGGCAACGATCCCAACTGCCGTTGAAGCCCTCAGCCCCTTGGCATCGAGCCCCAATTTGGGCAGGCCCGCGGTCGGCTCCGCCTCGTTAGCAAGCGAGTCCTCATCGTATAGGCTGCTTGCTCGCGAGAGCGGCTCGGACGGGCGCGCCACGTTATGGTACAGCCAGGCAGTCTTATGGGACAGGACGATCGGCAGGTCCATGAGCCCTCCAATGGAGTCGGATAACCAACCTTATTCCCCTGCCCACGGGTCCGCACACCTTCGTGCGCAAGAAAGCGATTCCACCCGGTCGAGCGGCAGAAAAACCATCACAACATTCGATGCTTTTCCCGTTTTTGGCAAAAAACGTCGAATGTTGTGATGGTTTGAGGCGAGGTGAGGGGCGCAGAGGGCCAAAGGATCGTGCTTGGAGCGTGACTATTTTCGCCCCACTGTCAACACAAACCTTGACTCTACAATCGTTATAGGGTTTTCACTACACTGGTACGTAAACAAACCCAGCCAGAAAGCCCCGCCCATGGAACACGACCTCACACGCGGCAATGTCCTTAAGACCATCGCGGTCTTTGCCCTGCCCTATATGCTCTCGTACTTTTTGCAGATGCTCTACGGCATGGCCGATCTGTACATGATGGGGCAGTTTAGCGGCGCTGCCGGCATCACCGCCGTGGGCAATGGCGCGCAGACGCTTTACATCATTACCGTGACGCTCGTGGGCCTGGCCATGGGAACGACGGTCATCGTCGGCCACGCCGTGGGCTCGCGCCGGTTTGACCGCGCCGAGACCGCCATCGGCAATACCATCACGCTCTTTATGGGTGTCTCGGTGGTACTGGCCGCTGTCCTGCTCGCGCTTTGCCCGCAGATCGTGGCGCTCATTGGCACTCCCGCCGAAGCCGTCGAAGGCACTGCCGCCTACCTGCGTATCTGCTTTGTCGGCATTCCGTTTATCGCCGCATACAACATTCTTTCAGCCATCTTTCGCGGCCTGGGCGATTCGCGCTCGCCCATGTACGTGATTGGCGTGGCGTGCATCATCAACATCGCGCTCGATTTTCTGTTTATCGGGCATATGGGGCTCGGCCCCGTGGGCGCGGCGCTCGGCACGGTGACCGCGCAGACAGCCAGCGTTGCCCTCGCGCTCGTGTGGCTCAAGAGCCGTCGCACGAACATCCACGTTAAGCGCAGCGACCTGCGCCCCCAGCCCGAGGTGCTCGGCAGCATTCTTAAGATCGGCGTGCCCGTGGCCGTGCAGGACGGCTGCATCCAGGTAGCGTTTATGTTTATCACCGTCATCGCCAACCACCGAGGGCTCGTCGACGCCGCCGCCGTGGGCCTGGTCGAAAAGATGATCAGCTTTTTGTTCATTGTGCCGAGTTCCATGGGTGCCACCGTCAGCGCGCTCACAGCGCAAAACGCCGGCGCGGGCAAGGGCGATCGTGCACGTCAGGTGCTCAAGGACGCTATGACGATCTCGGTGGTGTACGGCTGCCTGATCACGGTGCTGATGTGGCTAGTGGCGCCGGCGTTTATCGGCTTTTTTGCCAAGGACGCTGCAGTAGTCGCCGCCGGTACCGGCTATATGCGCAGCTACATTTTCGACGCGATTTTTGCCGGCATCCACATTTGCTTTAGCGGCTTTTTCGCTGCGTATGGCAAGAGCTACATCGGCTTTGCGCACAACGTGCTGGCCGTGGCGCTCATTCGCGTGCCCGGCGCGTGGCTGCTGTCGAACGCCTATTCCGATACGTTGTTTCCCATGGGCATCGCCTCGCCGTGCGGTTCGATTTTGTCGGCAGTCATCTGTGTTGTCGCGTTTACCGTGCTCAACCGACGCGGGGCTTTTGACAAGTTGGCAGCGTAGCGGGGCAACGCGAGATCGCTCTCATTGACGGCATCATCAGCGACGACCCAGCAACCTACGTGACGCAGATCACGGTGCCGGTTGCCCCGTCCAAATAAGAACCGCCCGGAAGGCATCGTGCTTCCGGGCGGTTCTTCAATTTGGCTATCGATGCGCTAAGCCTGGGGCACCTCGCCGGTAGCCAGGATCTGTTCGAGTGCGTCCTCGTCCAGCACGGGGGTCTTAATGACCGAAACACGGATGTTTTTGGCCAGACGGGAGGTGATGATGGGACTGGCGTTGTCCAGCACCTTGCCGGAGTTCTGCAGCATACGGCGTATGACGTTGGCGGCGTGTTCCGGCGAATCGAAATGCTCCTCCAGCTTGGCGGTATGACCGTCCGAATACTGGATCTCAATGTCCCGCCAGGAGTTGATATCGATCTCCTCAATGCCGTCCGCGAAGATGTACTTGGTTAAAAATCCGTACTCTGCCATTTCCGTGTACAGAGCGTCCACCAGCTCGCCCTGCGTCATGCCGTCCACAGCCATTCGGTTGTCCTGCAGATACCGGGCGATGCGGCGCTTCATCTGCTCCTTGGCCTCATCCCCGCTGTCGGTAATCAGGGTGGCATAGGCGCCGGAGAGGTAGGACTGCACCTGACTGAGTACCTCCCCGAAGGGCATCCCCTCGGCCTGGGGAGCGAAGAAGACTTCGCTTGCCTTGGGGGCGACCTTGGCTTCCGCAAAGATGGACCGTCCGGTATCCTCCTCAAAGGCGATATCATGCACCTCGGCCGGTTCTGGCCTGGCTTCCACCGGGGCGGCGACCGGGTGCGCAGCAAATATGGAATTGCTTCTCTTGTCGCCAAGCATCAGAACACCTCCTTGCAGATTTTCTCGATCTCCCGGCGAAACGCCTTGCTGTCCTTCATGGAGAGGTCATT
>USKV01000126.1 GCA_900555355.1 uncultured Collinsella sp. | reverse complement strand
TGGTCGCGACCTTACGGCTCAGCAGCGCGTCGTCGATGTGCGCGCGCAGGTTCTCGCCCATCTTGCCCTTGACCTCGTCAGCATGCGCGATGACCTCGTCCAGGCTACCGTACTGTGCAATGAGCGCGCTCGCCTTTTTGGGGCCGATGCCCGGCACGCCGGGGATGTTATCGGACGTGTCGCCCTTCAGACCGTAAAAATCGGGCACGAGCGCCGGCGTAATGCCGTGATACAGGTCATCCACGCTCTCGGGCGTCATGATCGCCACGTCGGACAGGCCCTTGCGGGTCGAGACCACGTTGACGTGCTCGGTCACGAGCTGATACATATCGCGATCACCGGTCACCAGCAGCATGTCACAGCCGGCTTGCTCGCCCAGGCGCGCCATAGTGCCCAGGATGTCGTCACCTTCCCAGCCCTCGGACTGCAGAATCGGCACGTTGAGCGCACCGAGCAGCTCCTTGATCATAGGGAACTGCGCATGCAGATCGGGGTCCATGGGCGGACGCTGCGCCTTATACTGTGGCAGCATCTCCATGCGCACGCGCGGCTTGCCCTTATCAAACGCCACAACAACGCCGTCGGGGTTAAAGGCATCGATCATCTTAAGAAACATGTTCAGAAAGCCAAAGATCGCGTTGGTGGGGCGACCGTCCGGCGCGTTCATGGTCGGCGGCACGGCGTGGAAGGCGCGATGCATGAGTGAGTTACCGTCGATAACGGCAAAAGTGCGGCGCTTGTCAGACATATTGAATACCTCGCTTTGGGCTGGGCACGGTTTGCTCACTCCAGTTTACACGCTCCCCGCCCCGCGGCCACCGCACATCAAGCTCCCCCGCCACCGTGAGCCCGCGCGTGATACGATGGCTCACGGTACATCAACCAGCACGATCGATCCGAAAGGAGCCTGCGTCATGGAGCGTCCCTGCGCATGGAAAAAGTACACGCCACAGCAAGTCGAGGAGCTCGAGGAGCTTTGCCGCGGCTATAAGCAGTTTTTGAGCGAGAACAAGACCGAGCGCCTGTGCGTCAAGACCGGTATCAAGATGGCCGAGGAGGCGGGCTACGTCAATCTGGAGACCGTGATCGCCGAGGGCCGCGCGCTCAAGGCAGGCGACAAGGTGTACGCCGCCAACCACGGCAAGGACCTTATGCTCGTCAACCTGGGCACCGCCCCGCTCGAGCAGGGCTTTAACATCCTGGGCGCCCACGTGGACTCGCCGCGCCTGGACCTTAAGCAGAATCCCGCCTTCGAGGCCGGCGACATGGCCTATCTCGACACGCACTACTATGGCGGCGTCAAGAGCTACCACTGGGTGGCCTCCCCGCTCGCACTCGTAGGCGTCATCTGCAAAAAGGACGGCACCACCGTCGACATCAACATCGGTGACAAGGTCGACGATCCGGTCTTTACCATCTCCGATCTGCTGATCCACCTCTCGAGCGAGCAGATGGCCAAGCCCGCCAAGGATGCCGTCGATGCCGAGATCCTCGACGTGATCGTGGGCGGCCGCCCCGTCAAGTTTGACGAGGACGACAAGGACGCTCCCAAGGAGCCCGTCAAGCAGATGTTCCTGGATATCCTCAAGGAGCAGTACGACGTCGAGGAGGAGGACTTCCTCTCCGCCGAGATCGAGGTCGTGCCCGCCGGCCCCGCCCGCGACATGGGCCTCGACCGCTCCATGATTCTGGGCTATGGCCATGACGACCGTGTCTGCGCCTATCCGTCCATGCTCGCCCAGATCAACGTCACCAACGTGGAGCGCACGAGCATCACGCTCATCGTCGACAAGGAGGAGATCGGTTCCGTGGGTGCCACCGGCATGACGAGCCGCTTCTTCGAGAACACCGTCGCCGAGATCATGATGCTCGCCGGCGAGGACAGCCCGCTGGCTCTGCGCCGCGCGCTCGCCCGCAGCCGTATGCTCTCCTCCGACGTGTCCGCCGGCTTCGACCCGGGCTATGCCGGCAAGTTCGAGACCAAGAACGCAGCCTTCATGGGTCGCGGCCTGTGCTTTAACAAGTACACGGGCAGCCGCGGCAAGGGCGGCTCTAACGACGCCGACGCCGAGTATGTGGCCCTCGTCCGCGACATCATGGACGAGGCCGGCGTGGACTTCCAGACCTGCGAGCTCGGCCGCGTCAACGCGGGCGGCGGTGGCACCATCGCCTACATCATGGCCAAGTACGGCATGAACGTCATCGACTCCGGCGTTGCCGTCCTGTCCATGCATGCCCTGTGGGAGGTCGCCAACAAGGCCGATATCTACGAGGCCTATCGCGGCTACAAGGCCTTCATCGAGCGCGCCTAACCAACCCTTCATCAGTTGCGGTGAAATACGGACTAAACTGGCCCATACACGACCAAAACAGACCGTATTCCACCGCAACTTCTTTTTTGGCAGAGGATAGTCCATGCTGCAGGTCATCATTTCGCCCGCCAAGCAGATGCGCGCGGCCCAAGATGCTTTTGAAGTCCTGGGTATTCCACCTTTTGCGCACGAGACGGCTCGCCTCCACCGCGCACTGCTAGATATCGAGCGGAATGAAGGCAGCGGCGGCCTGCAGGCCCTTTGGAACGTGAGCGACAGGCTGCTTACAACGTGCCAGGATACGCTTCACGAATTTATGCCCGTCCTGAGCGATGCCGACCTCACCGACCCCGATATCGCCCGTCACCTCTCCCCTGCCGTCATGTCCTATCACGGCATTCAATACCAGAGCATGGCACCCGAGGTGATGGATTCCGCGCAGCTCGCATGGCTGCAAGACCATCTGTGGATCCTCTCCGGCCTCTACGGGTGCGTTCGTCCCTTTCATGCCGTCGAACCGTATCGGCTGGAGATGGGCGCGAAGCTTGTCGTCGACGGTGCCCGAGACCTCTACGCATTTTGGGGCGACAAGCTCGCACGGGCCATCGCTCCGGCAGGCTCAAACACCACGATCGTCAACCTTGCCAGTGTGGAGTACGCCAAGGCCGTTCTGCCCCGCCTCGCGGGCGACGCCACAGCCGTCACGTGCCTCTTTGTCGAAGGCATCCGCAACGGAAAACCCATCCAACGGTCGACCGCCAGCAAAAAGGCGCGCGGCTCCATGGTGCGGTGGATGGCAGAAAACAAGCTCGAGGATGCAAGCGAGCTCACCGCGTTCGACGTTGGTTATCGACACTTTCCCGAGCTTTCAGACAAAAACACCCTAGTATTCATGAACGTTCAGGCACAATAGGCCGGCCGTTTCCAAACACCCCGCTACTCCGCCAAGCCATCAGCCTTAGCGATCTCGCTCGTCGAGCCATCTTGATAAGTAACCTTGACATGCTCCACCTCGGATACCCTGACGCCCGACGGGGGCTCCAGGCGCCATTCCGTCAGCGCGATATCCATCGTCGTGGGCACGTCGCCCTGATTCTCGAGCTTAACCGTGAGTGTTTTGAGCGCCGCATCGAAGGTCACGCGCTCGATCTCTTCACCAGGAATGGATCCGCCACTCAGCTGCAACTGCACAAACTCGTTGCGCGGATACCAATAGTCGCCCGGCGCGGCAACGGTATTGCCGCCCGCGACCTTCACTGTCATGATCGGCAGGGCATCGTCGGCCTCAAACTCCCACGCAGTGCCGCCGCGACCACCAAACGTCCAGATACAAAAGGCAATCACCAGCACGGCAAGCACCGCAAAACCAATCGCGACCAACCCATGGTGCGCGCGGCTCTCCTCGGCCGATACATCCCATTGCGTCTCTCGATATAGATGCTTGTCTTCCATGTTCGCCTCCCCACAGGCACGCTCGTTGGCCCAATCGTACCCATTCAGGCTATACTTGAGCCCATGACATAAACGGGGAGCTTGCAGGACAGGACGGCAGGCTGAGATTGGGCGCGCCCGCCCTGACCCGCAAACCTGATATGGGTAATGCCAACGAAGGGAGCCGTGCCAATGAGCACACAGACCGAGCCCAAGCTCGTCACGCAAATCGACTTCGCCCGCGCCGGGCAGATTACGCCGCAGATGAAGGAAGTCGCCGAGCGCGAGCATCGCGACCCCGAGTACATCCGCGAGCGTGTGGCCGACGGCCGCATCGCCATTCCCGCCAACATCGTGCACATCAAAAAGGGCATGCGCGCCTTTGGCGTCGGCGAAGGCCTGTCCACCAAGGTCAACGTCAACCTGGGCATCTCGGGCGACAAGGCCGATGCCGCCGAGGAATGGAAGAAGGTCAAGATTGCCGAGGACTTTGGCGCCGACGCCATCATGGACCTCTCCAACTCGGGCAAGACGCGCCAGTTCCGCCAGCAGCTCATCGACGAGACGCCGCTCATGGTAGGTACCGTCCCCATGTACGACGCCATCGGCTACATGGAAAAGCCGCTGGTCAAGCTTACCAAGGACGACCTGTTCGAGGTCGTGCGCGCGCACGCCGAGGACGGCGTGGACTTTATGACCATCCACTGTGGCATCAACAAGTCGGTCACCAAGACCTTTAAGGAGACCGGCCGCCTGATGAACATCGTCAGCCGCGGCGGCTCGCTGCTGTTTGGCTGGATGGAGGTCACCGGTAACGAGAACCCGTTCTATGAGTTCTACGACGAGCTGCTCGAAATCTGCCACGAGTACGACGTGACGATTTCGCTCGGCGACTCCTGTCGCCCGGGCTGCCTCTACGACTCCAACGACGCCACCGAGACCGCCGAGATGATCGAGCTCGGCAAGTTGTGCAAGCGCGCCTGGGCCGCCGGCGTCCAGGTTATGGTCGAGGGTCCGGGCCACATGGCGCTCGACGAGATCGCCGCCAACATGAAACTGCAGAAGCGCCTGTGCCACAACGCCCCGTTCTATGTGCTCGGGCCGCTGGTGACCGATATCGGCGTGGGCTACGACCACATCACCGCTGCCATCGGCGGCGCTATCTCCGCCAGCTCCGGCGCCGACTTCCTGTGCTACGTGACGCCGGCCGAGCACTTGTGCCTGCCCAACGCCCAGGACGTGCTCGACGGCCTCATGGCCACCAAGATTGCCGCACACGCCGCCGACAT
>USKV01000125.1 GCA_900555355.1 uncultured Collinsella sp. | reverse complement strand
CCCACGCAATAAGGGGTCGTGGGCAAAAAACGTCAAATATGAGTACTGTCACAAGCCCTGCAGCATTATCTTTTTGCAAAATATGCAGTGTTACGCAACATATGTCCAAGTACTTAGCTGATAAACGCCTGCAATTATTCTGCCGTAGGACGCCTTGTGTCCAAATCGCCTTCTGATGGCATGAAATCGCTGTTACTAAATTGGTAACAGTACTCATATTTGCTATTTTTTGGCCACGGCGCCCTAAGACGGGTGTGTTGGGGCTTTCCATAGGGGAGCGACGGGCTCAATCAGAGCACGTGCGGTCCGTCCTGACCTGCGAAATCTGTACTCGCGATGCGAATAACGCCCCTAACCTTAAACTTTAGCTTGAACTTAGCTATAATGCGCTTCGTTCCTACCAGGCTGTGGTTGCGGACGGACGAAATGCCCGTCCTAGTCCAAGACAGACGCGGTCAAAGGGATCCACGTAAGCGACCGCGTGCGCGCGGCGCGATCATGGCGCGTCCTAGATGTAAGCCGCACCGTCCGTTCGACTTTCTTTGGGGCAATACCGCCTCGCGGGCGAGCGGGCCAGTCGTGAAGGTGGCTGCGGCCTCCCGAGCAAACACCCCGGTGCGCAAGTGTGGGGTCAAATACCAGGTCAGCTGGTGGGAACAACCTGATATTCCGCGCAACGCACGGATCGTATACGACACAGAAGGCAGGGTAGTGGACATGGTGAGGGGCAGCTTGATGCACGCGGCTCGGTTAGGTGCTGGGACCGCAGCGGTCATCGCCGTTTTGGGCCTGAGCGGATGCGCGTTCAACCCGCTGTCTACGTTCACGACTCCCACGATCGACCAGATCGAGTACGAGACCGTCACGCCGGCGGTGTCGGACGATGCCCTGGTCACTCCCGGAACCCTGACGGTCGCCCTCGATACTTCCGATGCGCCGCAGACAATGCAGGGCGCCGACGGCGAGCTCACGGGGTATGCGGTTGACGCCGCCCGCGCCCTCGCAAGCCGCATGGGCCTTAAGGTCACCTTTGTCGATGCGTCCTCGGCAGGTTCCGCGCTCGGCGACAAAAAGGCCGATATCTTTATCGGCGAGATTAACTCCACGGACGGGGACATTAGCTCGCTCGGCACCTGCCTGTACGATGCCACTTCCGTGTTCGGTAAAACTAACGATGGTGGGTCGCTAAGCGTTTCCACCGATACCCTTAACACGTCCACCCTGGGCGTTCAGATGTCCTCGGCCTCGCAGGAGGCGCTTGCTAAACAGAGCATCACCGCCAACCAAAAGACCTACTCCAACATCAACGAGTGCTTTGAGGCGCTCGAGTCCGGCGAGGTCGACTATGTGATCTGCGACTCCACGGCCGGCGGCTACCTTGCACGCCTGATGAGCGAGATTTCCTATGTCGGTGCGCTCGAGGCGCCCTCGACGCTTGGTGTTGCGGGCCTCTCGTCCAATGACGAACTGTGCCGTGCCGTGAGCGATGCCCTCGACGGTATTACGGCCGACGGCACGCTCGAGGCGGTCCACTCTGTCTGGTATGGTACGATGCCCTACGACCTCACCACTAAGACGGTTTCGGGCGCTAACGTGCAGCCGGGCGACTCTGAGTCCAGTGAGACCACGTCCTCCGGCAGCGAGTCTTTCGATTCCAACAATGAGACCGCATCCTCCGAGGACAAATCGTCCAGCCAGGAAGGCACCATCACTGACGATGACATTAACAAACTCAATAGCTAGTTATTGCCAGGGGTGGTGTCTCCTATACGTTGGAAAGGACACCTCTTCACGGTTTCAACATGCACTGCCGGGCTTCCCCAATAGGGGAGCCCGGCTTTTTCATCCCTATAAAACCAGCAGGTCAAAGCCAATTTTCGGGACCAAATACAAATCTGTCGGCTCCCTCCTATAGCGCACTTTGCCATGGAAAAGTACGAGACTTCGGTATGCGGTATCAAGCAATCGTTATTCGGGTCTTTAGGAATCCGCGTGATTAAATGCACGGCAATGGGTACATAGCCAGTACAGTAAGTCCCCGAGGCAGATTGGAGCCACGTATGGATATCAAGGTTTCTGGACGCAAGACGACGGTAACCGATGCTCTGCGTGCGCATGTGGATGAGAAGATCGGCGAGGCGCTCAAGGTTTTCGATATCGAGCCCATGACGGTCGACGTTGTACTTCGCTATGAGAAGAACCCCTCGAACCCCAACCCGGCAATCGTCGAGGTCACGGTTCGTGCCCGCGGTTCGGTGATTCGCGTTGCCGAGCACGGTGCAGATATGTACGCCGCCATCGACCTCTCCGCCGATAAGGTCACCCGCCAGCTGCGCAAGTTCAAGACCAAGGTCGTGGACAACCGCCAGGGTGGTGCCAGCGCCGCGGATGTTGCGCCGGTCGAGCGCGTTGAGGATCTGGCCGACCTGCTGCTGCCCGAGGAGGAGGACGACCTGCTCGTCCGCGAGAAGGTCATCGATGTCACCCCGATGACTGAGGAGCAGGCGCTGGTGCAGACCGATCTGCTGGGTCACGACTTCTACGTGTTCGAGAACGCGACGACTGGCCTCATCAATGTGGTGTATCACCGTAAGAATGGTGGATATGGCATCATCAAGCCCCGCATCGAAACACTTGACGAGTAAAATACGTTAACTTGCATGAGTTAACGGTTGGCGGCCATCCCATGCGGGTGGCCGCCTTTTTACGTAAGGAGTCGCTTTGATGGACAAGGCCGCATCCACCGGTCATTCGGACCGTTGCCGCATCGTCGTCGATACCTGCTGCGACTTTAGCCCCGAGGTCGCCGCGAACCTCGATGTCGATATCCTGGGTTTCCCCTTCATTATCGATGGCGAGGAGCGCACGGACGACATCTGGTCGAGCATCACACCCAAGGAGTTCTACGACCGGATGCGCGCCGGTGCCCGCGTGTCCACCTCGGCTGTGTCGCTCGGTCGCTATATCGAGTTTTTTACCGAGTGCGCCAAAGAGGGCACGCCCACGGTCTACCTGTGCTTTACCTCGGCGCTGTCGTCGAGCTACAACTCCGCGTGCCAGGCGGCAGATGCCGTGCGCGCCGAGTATCCCGATTTTGAGCTTTACGTGGTCGACAACGCTCTGCCCTGTGCGACCGGCGCGCTCTTGGCGCTCGAGGCCGTGCGCCAGCGTTCGGCGGGACTGACCGCCAAGCAGCTGGTCGATTGGGCAAACGAGGCAAAGACCTACGTGCACGGCTACTTTACCCTCGAGAGCTTCGACGCACTGGCTGCTGGCGGCCGCATTCCGCCCGCGGCGGCGCAGCTCACGGCAAAGCTCGATGTCAAGCCCGAGCTCTCCTACGACCTTGCCGGCTCGCTGTCGCTGATCGGCGTCAACCGCGGCCGCAAGAAGGCACTCAAGTCCATCCTCAAGTCGTTCCGCGAGAACTACGTGCCCGACCGCACCATGCCCATCGCCATCATGACGGCCGATGCCGAAAAGGACGGCGACTGGCTCGAAGCCGCCATCCGCAAGGAGGAGGGCTGCGCCGACGTCACGATCATTCGCAGCTCCGTGGGTCCCACCATTGGCTCGCACGTGGGCCCCGGCATGGTGGCCTGCGCGTTTTGGGGTAAGAACCGCGCCGACAAGGCGTCGCTTTCCGACCGCATCGCCCGTCGCGTGCGCGGTCAGTAGGCAAGTAACGCGGCCATAATCGATCCCAGCTCACTGCCCAAACGCTGGCATCGAGTATTCAACCTGGTAACAACACCCAACCCAAAAGGAAAGGTTTCATGGCAAACAAGCTCTCCGTCGCATTTATCGGCACCGGAATCATGGGTGCCCCCATCGCCGGTCACATCCTGGATGCCGGCTATCCCGTCACGGTCAACAACCGCACCAAGTCCAAGGCTGCCGCGCTTATCGAGCGCGGTGCCGCTTGGGCCGATACGCCGGCCGATGCCGTGGCTAACGCCGATGTCGTCTTTACCATGGTGGGTTATCCCTCCGAGGTCGAGGAGCTCTACCTGGCGGGTGACGGTCTGCTCGCGTGCACTAAGCCCGGTGCGGTCCTGATCGACCTCACCACGAGCTCGCCCGAGCTTGCCCGTGACATTGCCGAGGCCGCCCAGGTTTCCGGTCGTATGGCGTTTGACTGCCCCGTTACCGGCGGCGAGTCGGGTGCTATCGCCGGCACGCTTACGGCTATCGTGGGCGCTACCGAGAACGACATCGCGTCGGTCCGCGACATCCTTTCCACCTTTGCGGCAACCATCTGCTGCTTCGACGGCGCCGGCAAGGGCCAGGCTGCCAAGCTCGCCAACCAGGTGTCGCTGGGCGCCTGCATGGTCGGCATGGCAGACGCCATGGCGTTTGCCGAGCTGAGCGGCCTCGATCTGGAAAAGACCCGTCAGATGATCCTGGGCGGCACCGGCAAGTCCGGCGCTATGGAGAGCCTGGCGCCCAAGGCGCTCGACGGCGATTACAAGCCCGGCTTTATGGTCGAGCACTTCATCAAGGACCTGCGCTTGGCGCTCGCCTATGCCGATGACCGCGAGCTTGCGCTGCCCGGCGCCGACGTGGCCTTTACGCTTTACGACATGCTCGACGCCATCGGTGGCGCCAAGCTGGGCACCCAGGCCATCACGGTCCTCTACAAGGAGGAGGCCGACGCCATCGCCGCCGGTCTGGACTGGTCGCAGTATCGTCCCGAGGAGCACGGTGCTCACGAGGAAGGCTGCGGTTGCGGCGAGCATGACGACGATCACGAGTGCGGTTGTGGTCACCACCACGGCGAGGACCACGAGTGCTGTGGCGGTCACAGCCATGACGACGGCCATGAGTGCTGCTGCGGCCACCATCACGGGGAGTAGCGCCCATGAGCATGACGTTCGTGGTGTTAGCGCTGGTGCTCTTTCTCTTTGCGATCTACATTGGCTTTTTGTGCGGCCAGTGGGCGTGCGAAAAGCGCGTCATCACCAAGCGCGACTACTGGATTGCCAACTTTGCGGGTGCGGCGGCAGTCGTCTTGCTGACCTGGGTGTTCTCA
>USKV01000124.1 GCA_900555355.1 uncultured Collinsella sp. | reverse complement strand
GCAGCCGGCAAGACCAAGGCCGGCAGCGGCGACAGCAGAAAGCGAGACGAATCCGCGGCGAGAAACCATATCGAACATATTCAACCCTTTCGGACCTTGTGCCCGGGTACCCCACCGCGGGCTTTAATCTGCAACCAGATTATACTTCTGCGCGAATAATGATAGTGAGAAATTATTCTCGCCAGAGAATATAGTTTCGAGTTAGCGTGCGCCTCGGCGTCGCTTCGGCGGAAAACAAAGGCGGAGCGGCCCGTAAGGTCGCTCCGCCGCAGGTAGTGCGCTTATTTGGCGTGTCCGCCGCCCGCCGTCATCTGGGCCGCATGTTCCAGCTGGTCCGCTATGGCCTCCCAGCTTTCGCGGGCGGCCTTCGTAGAACCGGGAAAGTTTACGACAAGTGTATGGCCTCGTTGCATGCAAATAGCGCGCGAGAGCATGGCGCGGCGCGTCTTGGTCATGGAGTACGCACGGATTGCCTCGGCAATACCCGGCACATCGCGGTCGCAGACGGCACGCGTCGCCTCGGGCGTCACATCGCGCATCGAAAGCCCCGTGCCGCCGCAGGTGAGCACGACATTGGCGTGGCACTCATCGGCGGCTTCCACAATGGCATCACCAATCTCGCTGACGTCGTCGCGCACGACCACATGTGAGGCGACCGTCCAGCCCTGCGTCTCGATGAGTTCCTCGAGTGCGGCTCCGGCCTCATCCTGCGCAAGATCGCGCGTGTCCGAACACGTCACGATCGATATCTTCAACTCCATAGCATTCCTCCTATAGCACCGTGCCCTCAGGCAGGTCGACACGCACGACATCCACGACGTCGCCCGCCTTGAGCTCGCACGGTCCTTCGTCAATACGCAGCAGGCAGTTGGCCCGCTGCATCGTGCCGAGCAGCGCCGAATTCTGCGTCTTGGCCTCGGTCACCAACAGCTCACCGGTCTCGGGGTCGCGCAAAACCGTGGCGCGATCGAAGAAGCGGCGATGCTGTCGCTTTTTCACGCTATGCGTGAGCGTCGCCTGCTGCACGGGACGCACGCCCTCGGCAAAGCCGCGCATCTTGCGAATCGCCGGACGGGCGAGCATCTCAAAGCCCACGTACGCCGCGGCCGGATTGCCTGAAAGCCCCAGGTAGGGCTTACCCCCGAGCAAGCCAAACGTGATGGCCTTGCCCGGACGCATCGAGATGCGGTCAAACAGTACCTCGCCCTCGCGCCGGACGAGTGCCGTCACGAAATCGTAATCGCCCGCCGAGGCACCGCCGCTCGTAATGACAAAATCGCACTCCTGCACGGCACGATGCACCAACTCGGCAATCGCCTGCTCATCGTCGGGCGCGATGCCGTAAAACACGGGCTCGGCTCCTGCATCGAGCGCCTCGGCCATCAACGCCGAGGAGTTGGAATCGCGAATCTGACCGCGCGCCGGTACCTTACTCGGTGCGACCAGTTCCGTGCCCAGCGAGATGATGCCCACACGTGGGGCAGCATGCACCTTCACGCTCGCGTATCCGGCGCTTGCCAGCAGACCCGCGCCCGCCGGAGCCACGACCTCGCCGGCATGCATCACAACATCGCCGGCATGGGCCTCCTCGGCGGCAGAGCGAACGTTCTCCCCTACCTTGGCAGGCGCCGAGAAGCGAACGTGCGAGCCCTCGTTGCCGTCACCGTCGAGCACATCGACAATCTCGTATTTCACCACAGCATCCGCACCCTCGGGCACCGGCGCGCCCGTCATGATGCGGACCGCCTCGCCCGCACCGATTGCGCCCTCAAACACATGGCCCGCGGCCTCGTGTCCAATAACGTCGAGCGTCACCGGCGCCTCGCCAGATGCCCGCACCAAGTCCGCCGAGCGCACGGCATACCCGTCCATGGCGCTGTTGGCAAACGGTGAAATGTCGATATCGGCCACCGCGTCCTCGGCCAAGGGAAGACCGGCAGCCTGCCACACGGGAATCTCGACGAGATCGGTCGGAGCAACGTACGACAGGACAATCGACTGCGCGTCCTCCAGCGGAATGAGTTTCTCTGCCATATGCACCTCTTAATGCCACGGCGCACAACAGGGGCGCCGATTCTTTATGCTTGCCTCAGTATAATCCCCCGACGCACGACCGCGACTCGGCCTGCACCCGCAAATACACCTGTCGGTTGCAGGCCGCGAAACAGAATGGAAACCAACCCACCGGCTCGTCGCGTTTACCGCGTTTTATAATGCTTGCGTTGCAACCTAAAAGAGGAACGTATGGCTCATAACGACAAACCCGAAAGCGCAAACGAAGCGCAGGATCATTCCCAGCCGCTCGACGAAGGCGGTTTTTTCTCCCTGAACGACGTCATCGCGGCAGGCAGGCATCAGCTCACCCGCTCTGAGCATCTCCTGGCTGCCGACACGCGCCGCAACGTCCGCAACCTACTCGCGAGCGCCAAGTTGCTCGCACTCGTCGTCATCGTCTCGCTCGCCATGGGCGTTGCCGCTTGGGCGTTTTTGGCCTCGCTGAATATCGCGACCGACTATCGCGAGCACCATGTGTGGGTCTACGCCTTGCTTCCCGTTGTGGGCATGGCCACCGCATGGGTCTACAAGAACCACGGTCTCGCCGCAAAGCGTGGCAACAACCTGGTCATCGACTCCGCTCTGGGCACACGCCTCATCCATATGCGCATGGCCGTCCTCACCTTCGTCTGCTCCACGCTCACGCACCTCACGGGCGGATCGGCCGGTCGCGAGGGAGCCGCGGTGCAGATCGGCGGCACCATCGCCAGCAACATCTCGAGTCTTGCCCACCTCAAAAAGCATGACCACCACGACCTCATGCTCGCCGGCATCTCGTCGGCCTTTGGCGCCGTATTCGGCTCGCCCCTTGCCGGGGCTTTCTTTGGCATGGAGATGTGCTTTATCGGCAAGATCGACTACACCGCGGGCATCTACTGCCTGGTCGCCTCGTTTACCGGCTACTTTACGTCGCTTGCCTTGGGAACCGAGTACGAGGCGAATGTCATCACCAGCGTTCCCAACATGACACCACGGACGGTTGTCATCGTTGTTATCAGCGCCATTATCTTCGGTTTGACGGCACGCCTCTTTGCCTGGTCGGTTCGAACCGTCAAGAGCCTGTACGGTCGCTTTATCACCAACTACCTTGCTCGCGCACTCGTGGGCGCGCTCGTGGTGCTCGCGGCCTACGCGGTGCTCGACGCCTGGAAGTATGCCGGCCTTGCCACCTGGCTCTCGGGCGCCGGGTTCGCCGGTAACACGACCCTTGCCGACGCAGCCATCAAGCTCGTGGTGACGGCGCTCACCCTGGGTGCCGGCTTCCAAGGCGGCGAGGTCACGCCCCTGTTTGGCATCGGTGCGGCACTCGGTGGCTGGATCGGTTGCCTTACCGGGCTCGACCCCAGTTTTCTGGCGGCTCTCGGCATGCTCGGCGTGTTCTGCGCCGGCCTCAACGTGCCCATCACCACCTGCATGATGGCCATCGACCTGTTCCACGGCACGGCAGCCGGGTTCTTTGTCATCGTGGCCTTTATCAGCTACCTAACCGGCGGACACCGCGGCGTGTACCCCGCCCAGCGCATCATCTCACCCAAGCGCCGTTCGCTTATTGTGGATGAGGGCGGTACGGTAGCAGATGCTATCGAGCGCCACAACGACCTGATAGAGTAGACGTTAGTATTCGCCGTGCAGCCACAATCAGGGGCAATTCGACCTGAGCGCGACCGCACCGTCACGTCATACGCCGGGAGTCGCCCCATGCACGCAACTGATTTTGGTCGCACGCTCATCATCGCCAACCCAGCCGCCCAGTCGGGTGCTGCGCGCGAAGTTGCCGAGCGCCTGCAGCGCTTTTTGGACATGACTGCACGCGCATCCCAGTTTGACCTAGTGCTGACCGAGCGCATGGGGCACGCCAAGGAGCTAGCCGCCCAGGCAACGGGCTATCGCACCGTTATCGCCCTTGGCGGCGACGGCGTGATCCACGAGGTCGTCAACGGGCTTATGACGCAGGATGAGGCGGTCCGTCCCGCCCTTGCCGTCCTGCCCGTAGGCTCCGGCAACGATTTTGCCCAGACGCTCGGTATCGACGATTTCTCCGGCAAAGATTTTGGCGCGCTGCTCACCTGCGAGCTGCAGCGTCAGGACATCGGGCGGATTCGCTCATGGAACCCCGCAAGCGGCAGCGGCGAGGCGATCGTCGAGTACTACGACCAAACGCTTTCGGTCGGCATCGATGCCGCCATCGGCCTTGGAACCACCGAACTGCGCAAAAAGACGGGCCTCACCGGCGCTCCGCTCTACACCCTATCGGGACTTGAGCAGTTTGGCCTGCGCTACCGCAACTATCCAATGACAGTGAGTTTCGACGGTGCGCCCGCCGAGCGCGTGAGGGCGATCATCATGGCGATTCAGCTGGGCCCCACCTATGGCTCGGGCTATCGCATCTGTCCCGATGCCGACCCCTGCGACGGAATGCTCGACGTCTGCTACGCCTGCGGCCCCGTCCCTCGCGCGGTTGCCCTGCCCATGTTTCTTTCGGCCAAGGACGGCCACCATACCAAGTTGCCGCCGGTTCGCACGCGCCGCTGCCACCATGTCGAGCTCACCTTTGAGGAGCCCAACTATCCCATCCAGGCCGACGGCGAGCCCATCGTCGCCTCGCGCATCGAGGTCGACATCCTTGCCGGCGCCCTCCACGTCTGGCACCCCACCCGCTAGCCCCACCTAAGTTGCGGTGAAATAGGGACTGTTTATGCAGTTAAATCCGCAAAACAGTCCCTATTTCACCGCAACTTATTGAGAAGATCATTCCTCCCCGCCCAGCTTGCGACGGTTGGCCTTTTTAATGGCGTTGAAGTGTTTGTCGTTGAGCCTGCGCTGGCGAGAGCGCTGAGGCACCTTGGTCTTTACGCGTCGGCGCGGTGGACGCCCGCGACGCTCAAGCTCAGCGCGCAGCTTGCGCAGGCAGCTCGCGCGATTCTGAAACTGGCTGCGGCTCTCACGCGCCGTCACGGTAATCCCCGAAGGGGTATGTTTCATGCGTACCGCCGAGTCCGTCGTGTTCACGCCCTGTCCGCCCGGACCCGTCGCGCGAAA
>USKV01000123.1 GCA_900555355.1 uncultured Collinsella sp. | reverse complement strand
CCTCGCTCTTTATCTGCCTGCTCTCTTCGCAGCGACTGTCGCGCGGCAATGTCGTGGCTGCCGTTATGGCTGCGGTGTCTGTCGCCATATGCAAGTTCTTGGGGTGGACGAATATCGCCGTGCCGGCAAGCGTGCTCGTCGGTGTTGCCGCGGCGCTTGCGTGCGATGCTTTCGCCGAAGGAAGGGGCGCTCGCGATGCCCGTTAATGAGTTTTTGGTCCTGTGGCTGTCGTCATGGGCGGCTATCGCGTTTTTCCGCATTGCCCCGGCGTTTGCCTTGCGCGGGAGAACGCTGTCGCCCCGCGTTACCGAGGCCTTGGGTTATATTCCGCCCGCCGCCTTTGCGGCGCTGGTCGCTAACGATTTGATAAGCCCTGGCGCTTTCGACGCCGGCTTGTGGCAGGGCTTGATTCCCTGGATTGCGGCTGCCGGTGTCGTGGCGGTGGCAATCAAGACAAAGTCGATGTTGTGGTGCTGCGTCTCGGGCATCGTACTCTATATTGTCTTGAGCCTTATATAGGGGTGGCGTCGCGGGCGCCGAATCTCGTTCCATCCCAACTTGTCGAATTTCTCACCTAGCCGGTCTGCTTCTTCTGGTACCATGGTCAAACTTTACTGTAGCAAAGCGTGACGTGGGCTTTTGTTCTGCGTCAGCGGAAATGGGGGTTTCATGGCACAGGAAGCGACCGCCAACGAGCAAAAGAAATTCAAGGTACCGCGTATCCCGGGCGACATCATGATCTATCCCATGATTGTTGGCCTTTTGCTCAACACTTTCTGTCCGCAGGTCTTTGAGATCGGCGGCTTCTTTACGGCTGCCTGCCGTGGCGGCTCCAATACCATCGTCGCTGCGATCCTGCTCTTCGTGGGTGCCGGCATCAGCTTTAAGTCCACGCCGGGCGCTATCAAGACCGGCATCGTCGTACTGATCCCCAAGCTTGTTGTTGCAGCCGCCCTTGGCTTGGGTGTGGCATATTTCTTTAACGACAACTTCCTGGGCTTGAGCTCCGTGTCTATCATCGGCGGCATCACGTTTTGCAACATGGCGCTCTATACGGGTATCATGGGCGAGTTCGGTGATGAATCCGAGCAGGGCGCCGTCGGTATCCTGTTCTTTACGGCCGGCCCCGCCGTCACCATGATCATCCTCGGTGTCTCTGGTCTCGCCAACATCCCCGTCGGCACCATCATCGGATCCATCCTGCCGCTTGTTATCGGCATGGTTCTGGGCAACCTCTTCCCGTTCATCAAGAACCTGCTGGTCCCCGGCGCCAATCCCGCGATCGCTGTCATCGGTTTTCAGCTCGGTGCGTCCATGAGCCTTTCGAGCTTTATCACCGGTGGCATCTCGGGCATCCTGCTGGGTCTCATCACGCTCTTTATCGTCGGCCCCATCACCTTTGCGTTCGAGCGCCTGTGCGGTGGTAACGGCAAGGCTGCCGTGGCTTGCTCCACCATCGCCGGCACGGCTATGACCACGCCGGTCGCCCTCGCCGAGGTCGCACCGCGCTACGCCGAACTTGCGCCCACCGCGTACGCCCAGATCGCCACCGCCGTCATCATCACGGCAATCATGGCTCCGATCCTGACCGGCTGGGTCGATAAGATGTTCTGCCACGGCAAAGAGGATCTGTCGGTCGAAGGCGTCGAGGCTATTGAGGAAGCCGTCGCGACCGACATCGACGGCGAGTAATCGTCGACGCGAGTCAATCAAGCCGGCGTGTGCAATTCGCGCCGTTTGAGCGCCCGAACGAAAGCTGTCTTGCAGTGGCGTTCGGGCGCTCTGCTATTATTCCCATTACCCCTGCGGAGTAGGGGGTGTTTATTGTCCAGACACGAATCGGGCGATTCTGACCACTTGGATATTGAAGGGATGGCGTCTAGTGGTTAAGGCACTCAAGATTGAGATATTCCTGCTATGCATGATTGTTCTTATCGGGCTTGCCGCGCGAAGCCGTCGCTCCTTGTTCTCGAGTACCCAGCAGCTCTTGTTTAGCATGCTGGGCTACACCTCTGCTGCCTACATTTTCTTCGATATGATCTGGACGCTCTCGGACGGCGTGAGCACTCCTGTAGGCATCACGGCCAACTGGATTTCCAACGCGGTCTCGTTTTCGCTGTTCGCCATCGCGTGCCTCATTTGGTTTTTCTATTCCGAGACAGTGCAGGGCTCTCGCCTTTTGACTGCGCGCTATAGGGTGGCGCTCGTGACGTTGCCAACCGTATTGGTGGTCGTGCTGGCATTTACCAGCTACTGGACGCACACTATGTTCTATATCGATGCGCAGGGCGTATATCGTCGCGGAGCGCTTTATATGATTCAACCTATCGTTAGCTACTGCTACATCATATATACGTCTTTGCATGCCTTTATTCAGACTCGAAAAGTCGAAAGTCTGCAAAAGAAGGCCATTTATCGCACCCTCGCCTTTTTTGCGGTTCCCGCTCTGGTGGGCGGTACCTTCCAGGTTTTGTTTTCGGTACCGGGCCTTTGCGTCGGTATATCGCTGAGTATCCTGCTGCTCTACATCATCTACCAGGAGCAGCTGATCTCGACCGACCCGTTGACTGGCCTTAACAATCGCAACCGTTTTGAGACCTATATGCTGTCGCTCTTCTCAAATGTGGATCAGGCCGAAGATGTGTACCTGCTTATGATGGACGCCGACGGCTTTAAGCAGATTAACGACCGCTATGGACATGTGGAGGGCGACCATGCCCTCCAGGTTATATCCGCTACGCTC
The DNA here is from genome assembly GCA_900555355.1 of uncultured Collinsella sp. Lineage (GTDB taxonomy): Bacteria > Actinomycetota > Coriobacteriia > Coriobacteriales > Coriobacteriaceae > Collinsella. Next base: position 2,445 of record USKV01000123.1, on the reverse strand, counting down.
AAAGAGGTCTGTTCGGCGTCTGGCGGCTTTATCGCGCGTTATGGCGGTGATGAGTTCGTGGTGCTTCAAAAGGCGACGGCGGAGCAGGATATCATGCATCTGTGCGCGACAATCAACGATGAGCTCGCGCGCGCCGAGGTTCCGTATCTGTTGCGGATGTCCATCGGCTATGCACGGGTCGGTGATGGTGTCGATACCTGGCAAGACTTACTTCGCGCTGCCGATGCGGAGCTCTACCGCGTCAAGGCCGAGAAAAAGAAAGCCGGCGTCCAGATACGCTAGAAAAAAGGGCGCACGACCGTTGCGATGGTCGTGCGCCCTTTTTGCGTTGGCGGGGGCCACCGGCCATAACGCCCAGGCGCGGTGCGGCAAGACGAGCGTCTGCCGCCGCGGCTCGGTACGAAATCAACGAGAACCAGTGCACTCCATTAAGCTGAAGCGTGCGAACGCCCTCTCTAAAAAGATGAGCTCGCTAGGCTTTTTTGGGTTTGTTGACGATGATGATGCCACCGCAGACCAACAGCAGGGCAACGATGACGGTAACGGGGCTCGTGCCAGCGCCCTCGCCGAGCAGCAGTGCGCTCAGCAGCACACCAAAGACGGGGTTCATAAACCCAAAGACCGAGACGCGGCTGACGGGGTTGACGGCAAGCAGGCGCGACCACAGCGAGTAGGCGACCGCGGAGATAAGCGCCATGTAGATGATGAGCGCGATGGCGGGGGCAATCGCCGTGGGGGAGAGCGCGCCACCCATCAAAAAGCCGATGGCGGTGAGGACCAGGCCGCCGACCAAGAACTGCCACCCGGCAAGCAAGACGCCGTCGTGCTCACGCGAGAAGATACCGATCAGGCAGGTCGAAAGGGCACCCGCGACGGTGGAGGCCAGGATAAAGCCCTCGCCGTTGAGCGCAAAGCCAAAGGTGCCATCCGCGCCCGAAAGGTTGACGAGCGCGACACCGGCAAAGCCCAGTACGCAGCCGAGCACCTTGGCCGCGTTGAGCTTTTCGGTGCGAAACGCCAAGGCGGCAAAGAGGATAGCCAAGAAGTTGGCGCTGGCCTCGATGATGGAGCTCGACATGGCGCTGGCGCGCGAGAGGCCCAGGTAGAAAAAGAAGTACTGCCCGATAGTCTGGAAGAGCGACAAGATGCAGATGGGCTTGATATCACGCGCTTGCGGAACGAGCGGTCGGCGCTGGGCCACGCTCATGCCAACAATGACCAGCATGCCGGCAAGCGTGAAGCGCAGACCCGCGAAGAGCAGCTGCGAGGCGCTGTCGTGCGCGGGAATGCCAAAGAGGCCGTAGCCGATCTTGATGCAGGGGAAGGCGGAGCCCCAGAGCGCGCAGCAAACGAGACAGCCCAGGATGAGTCCGGGCAGGGTGGCGAGATACGGCTTGCGGCTTTCCATGATGTCCTTCCTACATGCGCGAAGCAAAAAAGAACCCGCCACCGGGGGTGCCGGTGGCGGGTGTTGTTACCCGAGGGGGGTAATGAAACACGGCTCCATAGCATATCAAATTTAAGCTCTTGACCTGCTGTGATGGTCGGGAGCTATTTCTATTTCGAGTAGTCGGGCAACCTCTCGGCAACCAATGCCGCCGCTATCCCAAAAAATAATTTGATGATTCTTGTTGCACTCGTATTCAAATACGACTACTATAGGTGCCAAGGAAGGTCGTATCCTAATACGACAAACAAACCTAGAGAAAGGTTCGAATGATGAAACGTAGTTTCCAAACCGCCCGTGAGTGTGCCGTACTCGCCCATTATTCCGCTGCGCAGGCGGTGATTGATGGAGTCTCTAACAAGCCTTCGCCGAGTGATGCCCTTATGAATGAGCTTGACCGTCTCGATAGGTTCGAGCGTGACGGCGGTACTGTTCTCTCGGATGTTATTATGGCGCTCCCGCCCTCGCGTTTTCACATTCCGCCCTCGTTCCCGTGCGGACAGCGTTTCGTCTTTTCCGTGACGGGCGCTGAACTCATTGACCGTCTCAACGCCCTGCGCGACCGCTTGAGCGTCCAGACCCCTTCTATCCGCCCGATGTATCTTAATTACGTGATTCGTTACGTTCTTCGCTGCGGCTATGCCCTCTCCCATGAAAAAGAGTTCCGCGATGTTTTGATTGTCGCTGGTACCGATGCCGAGGACAATCCCGCCGCCTTTGACCCGCCTGAACTTCTCTCGGGTAGTGTGTGCCGCGTTCCGTCCGAGACTGCCCGCAAAAAGCATATGACCTTCGCCCGCATCGACCCGTCCATATTCGACCAGTCCGACCTGTTCCCGAACGGCAAAGTAGATGCCGAGGGTTTCGCGGATGATAGCGAGATGTTCTGATGCCCGATGTAGACATAACGGTTGCACGTCAATGGGGCTTCGCTGATACGGGAACCGAGTGTCTGTCGGGTGAACGTGAACCGTTCCCCGCCGACTTTGATGCAGATA
>USKV01000122.1 GCA_900555355.1 uncultured Collinsella sp. | reverse complement strand
GTGGTCTTGGGCGAGGTGGCCCGTATCGACGGCATGCTCGACATGGTGCTTGCCGAGATGCGCGCGACCAAGGCCGCGGGGGAGGGCGATGTGCCCATCGTCATTACCGGCGACGATGCCGAGGCACTTGCGGCGCTGGTCGGCCATAGCCTGACGGTCGATGACGCGTTGACGCTGCGGGGTCTCGCCGAGCTCTACCACATCAACCAAAAGCCCCGCCGCGCGTAGCGATGGGGGCGGTGAGACAAAAACGTCTCCACCTTCCACCTGCTACAATGGGTCAAACTATTGCGATTTCGGAGGTGTCTGCCATGTCGGACGATCTTCATCAAACCGCGTCGGGCAAGCGCCGCGACGTCATTAGCTGGGACGAGTTCTTTATGAGCGTGGCCATCGCCGCGCAGCGCCGCAGCAAGGACCCCAACACGCAGGTGGGCGCGTGCATCGCCAGCACCAACCACCGCATCCTTTCGGTGGGCTACAACGGTACGCCCTCGGCGCTCAACGACGACTTTTTCCCGTGGGGCACGAGCGACGACCCGTTGCAGGATAAGCACAACTACGTGGTGCATGCCGAGGCAAACGCCGTGCTCAACTACCGCGGCTCGCTCAAGGATCTCGAGGGCTCCACGGTCTACGTCACGCTGTTCCCGTGCCACGACTGCGCCAAGATCCTGGCGCAGGTGGGCGTGGGCGAGGTCGTCTACCTGGACAACAAGTATGCCGATACCGACGACGGCCGTATCAGCCGTCGCATCCTCGACTCCTGCGGCATCAGCTACCGCCAGGTCATCGTCGATGTCCAGATTGGTACCGGGGGACAGGCTCAGCGGTAGCGCGTGCCAACGCTGGCTGGCGGCAAAACTGCCAACAAGAGACCCGTCCCAAATTGACTGCTCGTGAAAGTCGTGTCCGCACGCATGGCTGGCGCCTAAGCGGGTACATGGCTGTAGTAACATAGCCCCTGTCCGCGGGCGTGCCCGCGTTATTGTGAGAAAGGAGCCCCTGTGGCTGTTAACGAAGAGCTGCTTAAGAAGGTTCTTGAAGAGATTCGCCCCAACCTGCAGGCCGACGGCGGCGATATGGAGTATGTGGGCGTCGACGACGAGGGCGTCGTCAAGCTGGAACTGCAGGGCGCCTGCGCCGGTTGCCCCATGAGCTCGCTGACCCTTTCCATGGGTATCGAGCGCATCCTGAAGGAGCACGTGCCCGGCGTTACCCGCGTCGAGCAGGTCAATGCTTCCGGCGAGACCGACGACCTGTACGACGAGTACGCGCCGTTCTAAGATGCGAAAGCTGCGGACTGCACGCTCCGCATAGACGTTACGCCCAAATATGCGGCTGCGAGCGCAAGGCCCGCGGCCGCATTTGTATGTAGGGAGCAGGGGGACCGATATGCTCAACGACCTCTACCATATGCTTGACCCCGTCGCGATCTCGGCGGGCCCCATCACGATCTACTGGTACGGTCTGGCCTATGTGGTCGGCGCCCTGCTTACGGCAGTCGTCATGTATCGCACGCAGCGTCGTTGGGGCTTCGACATCACGATCGATGACCTGACGAGCGTCGTGGTCGGCGCGGTCTTTGGCCTCATCATCGGCGCGCGCCTGTTCTACGTCGTCTTTTACGGCGATGGCTACTATTGGACTCACCCGCTCGAGATCTTTGCCACCAACGAGGGCGGCATGAGCTTCCACGGTGGCCTGGTGGGCGGCATCTTGGGCGGCATCATCGTGTGCCGTATGTATAAACTCGACGCCTGGACCATCGCCGACCTTGTCGTGATCGGCGCCCCGCTGGCCCTGTGCCTGGGCCGTTGTGCCAATTTCGTCAACGGTGAGCTGTGGGGTAAGCCGACCGATCTGCCCTGGGGTGTGGTCTTTGGCGGCACCGCGGGCGATATGCCGCGTCATCCTTCCCAGCTCTATGAGGCATTCCTAGAGGGCATCGTGCTCTTCTGTTTTTTGCAGGTGCTCAGCCGCAAAAAGCCACTACTGCCCCAGGGTACGTTTATGGGCGTGTTCGTGATGGGGTACGGCATCGTCCGCTTTCTCGTTGAGTTCGTGCGCGTGCCCGATGCCCAGTTGGGTTATCTGCTGGGAGGCATCATCACCATGGGTCAGCTGCTGAGCCTGCCGCTCGTAATCGCGGGCCTGGCACTCATCATCTTCGCCCGTCGCCGCAACCAGCCCCAGCGCGTCTACCTGGACGCCTAACCAAAACCACCACAAAGGGGACAGGCACCTTTGTGGTGGTCTTGCCGAGTTTGATAGGTTTCTAGAAAGGCTTTCGGACTGTGAAGGATTCCGACCTCTCCACAACGGCTGCGCGCGACGCTGCCCGCATCGTCTGGTTTAAGCGCTACCCCGCCAAGCAGACGCTCATCGCATTTTTGCTCGCGCTGTTGGCGACCACGGCGTTTTCCATCGATCCCGCCCCGGTGTCGAGCAACGCAGTCTTGGCGATTGACCCCAAAGCCTCGGGCATGCTGTACGTGTGCTACGAGGTACTCCTCTCGTTTGCCGGCCATACCGACGCGGTCATGCTGCTTGCGCTTGCCTGCCTGCTCACGCTGCCGTTTCGCTACGTGTTCTTTGGCCGCGGCGACGCTTGGCGTCCCTCGGTGATCCTTCCGTCGCTGTTCTTTGCCGTCTGCATGGTGTTTGGCCGCAGCTACGACCTCACCGATTCGGCCGAGATCGTGCTCGGCGACAAGGCCCGCATCATCTGCGCCTGGATAGGCGGTGCGGGCTGGATGCTCTTGGCGGTCGTTGCCTTCTACCTCGCCTTTGAGTGTCTAGATTGGCTGAGCACGCGCCGCATTCCGTTTTCCGAAGCGCACTTTGGCCGCGTATGGCGTGTGGCTCACGCCGTGCTCTCGGTCCATCCCTTTGCCGGGCCCTTCCTGGTTCTTATGATCGCCTGGGCGCCCACGCTCATCGCTTCGCTACCTGGCCTTTTTATGGGAGATACGGGTGCGCAGATTCGCCAGTGGTTCAACTACCCCAACGGCACGAGTGACTACCTGCGTCTGCTCAATCCCAATGTGTTGCTCAACGGACATCACCCCGTGGTGCACACGGCTATCATCGGTTCGTGCGTCCAGCTGGGGCTTTCACTGTTCAACAGCGCCAACGCGGGTCTTGCCATCTACACCTGCGCTCAGTTCGTTATTACGTCCGCCTGCATGGCCTATTCCATCTCGTCGCTGCGCAAGCTGGGCGTGAGCCTGCCGGTCCGCGGCGTGATCTTGCTGTTCTTTGTGTTTATGCCCATGTTCTCCAACTATGCGGCTCTGCTTACCAAAGATGTGCTGTTTGCCGACGCGTTTTTGGTGCTGTTGGTGCAGACCGTGAAGCTCGTGGCCTGCGGCCTGCCCCGTCGCGATGCCAATGCCGAGCGTGCGGGCGAACAGAGGCCCGTGCTCTTTGCGCGCCATGACTGGCTGCTGCTCGCTCTGGGCGCCATGGGTTCCACGTTTCTGCGCAACGGCGGCCTGGTGTTTCCCCTGGCGGCATGCGTAATCGCGGCGGCGTTTTGCGCATGGGACGCGCATGTGGCTCATCGTGCAGCCAGGCAGACTGGTGCTGCGCCTTCGGGCGCCACGCCGCGCTTCCGCTGGGTCGGCGTCCTCGCGGTGCTCGCGCTCTGCCTTGCCTCCAACATGTACTTCACCAAGGTCTTTATGCCGGCGCATGACATCACGCCTGGTTCCAAGCGCGAAATCCTCTCGATTCCGTTCCAGCAGACGGCTCGTTTCGTCCAAAAGCACGACGGCCTCAACTCGGGTGTCAACCCCACGGTTAAGGAGGACGGCACCATCGTGGAGGCTCCTTGCGACGGCTTGGTGACCGACGAAGAGCGTGCCGTGATCGACCGTGTGCTCAAGTACGACAATCTGGGCCGCCGTTACAACCCGGATAAGTCGGACGCCGTTAAAAATTGCTTTAACGAGTATGCCTCGCAGGAGGACATCAAGGCCTATTTTGAGGTGTGGGCCCAGATGTTCAAAAAGGATCCCGAGTGTTATATCTCGGCGCTCATCAATAACTACTACGGCTACTTTTACCCGAGTGCCCGCGATGCGTGGGTCTACAGCACGGCGCGCAGTGCCGAGATCATGGCGAAGCCCGATAACCTCAAGTACTTTGACTTCCATCCGGTCGATAGCAAGGTTGTGCGCTGGTGCGACCACCTGATCAACCTGTATCGCGTGGCGGTGCAGCGCATCCCGTTTATCTCGCTCACCATGAGCTCGGCCACCTATGTGTGGATCATGATCGCCGTGGTGGTCTATCTGCTACGTCGTCATTCGTGGCGCGGGCTGGCCATTTGGGTGCCGCTGCTGGGCGTGCTCGCCGTGTGCCTGATCGGTCCCTGCAACGGCTCGACCTACATGCGCTACCTGTATCCGGTCATCGCCTGCATGCCCTTTGCCATCGGCGCCACCATCACCCGCAGCGATCTCCTCTGGTCCTAACTTGGTGCAAAGGGGACAGGTTACTTTGCACTAAGGGGCCGCATCATCACGACGCCTTCATTTTGGGGTTTATCTCGCAGGCCAGTAGGTATATCATAACGACGTTTGTTTATATTGCCCGAGCATCTGCGCTGGGCTTTAGGTCGAAACCGATAGGAGACACGTATGTCCGGACACTCTAAGTGGGCCACAACCAAGCATCGTAAGGGCGCGCAGGACGCCAAGCGTTCCGCCCTCTTCTCCAAGCTGAGCCGCAACATCACCGTTGCTGCCCGTCTCGGCGGTGACCCGCTGCCCGAGAACAACGCCAGCCTCGCCGCTGCCGTTGCTAAGGCCAAGGCTCAGTCCATGCCCAAGGACAAGATCAAGTCCGCTATCGACAAGGCTTTTGGTTCGGGTGCCGATGCCGCCGTCTACGAGAACATCGTGTACGAGGGCTACGGTCCCGCCGGTGTCGCCGTCTACGTCGACTGCCTGACGGACAACAAGAACCGCACCGCCGCCGACGTCCGCTCCGCCTTCACGCACTCTGGCGGCTCGCTGGGCACCACGGGCTCCGTGGCCTTCCAGTTCGAGCGCAAGGGCTCCATCGCCGTCGACAAGGTCATCAAGTCCGACGACAAGAAGGTCGCCGACAAGGAGAACGCCGTCGACGAGGACGAGTTCATGATGGCCGTCGCCGAGGCTGGCGGAGACGACTACGAGGA
>USKV01000121.1 GCA_900555355.1 uncultured Collinsella sp. | reverse complement strand
CCACGTTGGGGCCATGGTTCGCCCTGGTGTTTCGACCTTTGAGCTTGATCAGCTTGCGGAGCAGATTATCCGCATGCATGGTGGCACCCCGGCCTTTAAGGGCTACGGCGGGTTCCCCGGTACCATCTGTGCATCGATTAACGATGCCGTGGTGCACGGTATTCCCAATCCCGACATGATCCTGCGTGATGGCGATATCATCTCCATCGATACGGGAGCCGTTGTCGACGGTTGGGTCGGCGATAACGCATGGACGTTTTTCGTCGGCACCCCCACGCCCGAAGCCAAGGCTTTGTGCGAGGTCACGCGCGATTGCCTTAAGGCTGCCATCGAGCAGGCTGTTCCCGGTAACCATATTGGGGACATTGGTTATGCCGTCCAGTCCCTCGCCGAGTCTCACGGCTATGGCGTGCTTCGCGATTATGTGGGGCACGGTATTGGCCATGTGATGCACGAGGACCCCAACGTTCCTAACTATGGAAAGAAGGGGAGGGGCGTTCGCCTCCAGGCCGGCATGGTCATTGCCATCGAGCCGATGGTTACGATGGGTTCCAACCATGTGAGCACGGGCTCCGACGGTTGGATTGTTACGACCAACGACCACCTGCCCGCCGCGCACTACGAGAACACCGTCGCCATTACCAATGATGGTCCGGTGATTCTCACCACGGACGCCCAAGGTGCTTGGTGCTCCCTCCAAGGCGGTGAAATGTAAAAGTCGTCGCCCCCTGATGCCCAACCTCGCCTTTCAATTTCGAAGGCATGACCCCAAGGTCTATGTCTTCTCATTTCAAGGCGATCTTGGGCATCAGGGAACGGCTTTGTTTTACATTTCAATGTAACAAGTTCCACTTAGTTGTGGAGCCATTACGAAGATACTACGATACGTGCATGCGTATTGTAGAATACTCAATCGCTGTCGTTTTCTAGAGAAAGATGATTGCTTGTGAAGAAGGAAGACGCAATTGAGCTCGAGGGTACGGTAAAGGAACCGTTGCCCAACGCCATGTTTAAGGTCGAGCTCGAGAACGGTCATTCGGTTCTGTGCAACATTTCTGGCAAGATCCGAATGAATTACATCCGTATTCTCCCCGGTGACAGGGTTGTCGTGGAGCTTTCCCCGTACGACCTGACCCGCGGCCGCATCACCTATCGCTACAAATAGCGGCATGCATACACGCACTCCATTTCCGACTGCAGGCTTAGCTCAACCTACGGTCGGATTGTGTGTGAAGACCAGCCATAGTTTTAAACGCCTGCGGCTGGGCGAGTAGATAGTAGGGAAGTAGTTTGAGCGCTACCGAAAGGAAGAACGATGAAGGTACGTCCTTCGGTCAAGAAGATGTGCGATAAGTGCAAAATCATTAGGCGCCATGGCAAGGTCCTCGTCATTTGCGAGAACCCCCGTCATAAGCAGCGTCAGGGTTAAGAGAGGAGACTACGTTGGCCCGTATTAATGGTGTCGACCTCCCGCGTGAGAAGCGCGTTGAGATCGGTCTGACCTACATTTACGGCATCGGCCGCACCACTGCGACGAAGATTTGCGTCGAGTGCAACGTTAACGTGGATACGCGCGTTAAGGACCTCACCGAGGATGAGGTTAACGCCATCCGCGATTATATCGATAAGAACCAGATCATGGTTGAGGGCGACCTCCGCCGTGAGCGCAACCAGAACGTCAAGCGCCTTATGGACATCGGCTGCAACCGCGGCCTTCGTCACCGCAAGGGCCTCCCGGTCCGCGGCCAGCGCACCCACACTAACGCTCGTACCCGTAAGGGCCCGAAGCGTCAGATCGGTGCTAAGAAGAAGAAATAAGGAGCGCTAGATAGATGGCTACTGCTAAGAAGAACGTTCGCGCTGCCCGTCTGAAGCGCGCGGACCGTAAGAACATTTCCGTGGGCCAGGCTCACATTCGTTCTACGTTCAACAACACGATCGTTTCGATCACCGATCCCCAGGGCAACGTCATTTCCTGGAAGTCGGCTGGCCAGGTGGGCTTCAAGGGCTCCCGTAAGTCCACGCCGTTCGCTGCCCAGATGGCTGCCGAGGCTGCTGCCAAGCAGGCCATGGAGCACGGCATGAAGAAGGTTTCCGTCTTCGTCAAGGGCCCCGGCTCCGGTCGTGAGACCGCCATCCGCTCCCTCCAGGCTGCTGGCCTCGAGGTCTCGAGCATCCAGGACAAGACCCCCATTCCGCACAACGGCTGCCGCCCCAAGAAGCGTCGCCGCGTGTAACTGAAAGGATCGTATCAATATGGCAATCGACAGGACTCCTGTTCTTAAGCGCTGCCGTCAGCTCGGGATCGATCCCGCTGAGCTCGGTTACAGCAGCAAGAAGGAATCTATCCGTCAGCCCAAGCGCCGTCGCAAGGAATCTGAGTACGGCATGCAGCTGCGCGAGAAGCAGAAGGTCAAGTTCATCTATGGCGTTCTGGAGAAGCAGTTCCACGGCTACTTCAACAAGGCCCGTAAGATGAACGGCGTCACCGGTGAGAACCTCATGATCATCCTTGAGTCTCGCCTCGACAACGTCGTCTTCCGTCTTGGCTTCGCCCGCACCCGCAAAGAGGCTCGTCAGTCCGTCCGTCACGGTCACTTCACCGTGAACGGCAAGCGCGTGGACATCCCGTCCTACCGCGTCAAGGCCGGCGACGTCGTCGCTGTCGGCGAGAAGTTCCGTGACCTCCTCCCCATCAAGGAGGCCCTGATTTCCTCCGAGCGCTTTGAGGTCCCTGGCTGGCTCGAGGTCGATATCGAGAAGCTGTCTGGTAACGTGCTCGCTCTGCCGACGCGTGAGCAGATCAGCGGTGATATCAACGAGCAGCTCATCGTCGAGCTCTACTCTAAGTAGTCCATCCGGGCTGCTGAGGCTGGAGGTAATACATGTCAGAATTCATTAGGCCTCAGGTTCAGGTCGAAGAGATCAACGAGACGTCTGCTCGTGTCTCCGTCGAGCCGCTCGAGCGTGGCTACGGCGATACGCTGGGTAACTCCCTTCGTCGCGTTCTTCTGTCCTCGCTCGAGGGTGCCGCCGTCGAGGCTATTCAGATCGATGGTGCGCAGCACGAGTTCATGACCATCCCTAACATGGTCGAGGATGTCACCGACATCGTCCTGAATGTCAAGGGTCTTGTCTTCAGGGCTCTCGGCACGACCGACGAGGCGACCGCCACCATTTCGGTTGACGGCCCCTGCGAGGTCACCGGTGCGGACTTCTTTATTCCGTCCGAGTTTGAGCTGGTCAACCCCGAGCAGCACATCGCTACGCTCACCGAGGGTGGCCATCTCACCATGAGCATGCGCATCGGCTATGGCCGCGGCTATGTCTCTGGCGAGGCTAACAAGCGCGACAACGATCCCATCGGTGTGATCCACGTCGACTCGCTGTACTCGCCGGTGTCCCGTTGCGCCAAGCTCGTTGAGGCTTGCCGTGTCGGTCAGCACACCGACTACGACCGCCTTGTCCTCGAGATCGAGACCAACGGCTCCATCGCCCCGCGCGACGCCGTGGTCCAGGCTGCCAATATCATCAACCAGCATATGGCCGCCTTTATGAACCTTGCCGAGACCCCCGAGGTCGAGGAGGAGGCTTCGATCTTCGCTCCCGAGGTCACCAACGACAACGCCGAGCTGGACAAGCAGATCGAGGATCTGGACCTTTCCGTCCGTTCCTACAACTGCCTTAAGCGCGCCAGCATTCACTCGGTCCGTCAGCTCGTTGAGTTCTCGGAGAACGATCTGCTTAACATCCGTAACTTCGGTGTTAAGTCGATCGAGGAAGTGAAGGACAAGCTTGAGTCCATGGGCCTGAGCCTGAAGGCTTAATGCTTCGCATATTTGAGGAGAAACTAGACCATGCGTCACAACGTTAAGAAGGGCCTGAAGCTCGGCACCGATGCGAGCCACACCAAGGCCATGAAGAAGAGCCTGGCCAAGGCCCTCTTCGAGAACGACCGCATCAAGACCACCGAGACCCGCGCTAAGGCGCTGCGTTCGGTCGTCGATCCGATCATCACCTGGGCCAAGAAGGGCGACCTGCACTCTCGTCGTCTGGCCATCGCCAAGCTCGGCGATAAGCAGCTCGTTGCCGAGATCTTCGACAAGGCTGCCCAGGGCATGTGGCAGGACCGCAACGGCGGTTACACCCGCATCATGAAGCTCGGTAACCGTAAGGGCGACAACGCTCCCATCGTTATCATGGAGCTCGTCACCGAGCCTTGCACGCCTAAGGCCAAGAAGGCTGCTCCGGCCCCCAAGAAGGCCGCTGCTCCCAAGAAGGTCGAGGCTGTCGAGGAGGCTCCTGCTGAGGAGACCGCTGAGTAGACAATCCGTCTGCATAGGCTATATTCGAGGGGTACGTTCGCGTATCCCTCTTTTTTTGTCGCGATACCGTTGATTGTTTGTTGGGAGCGCCCATGACTGCGCCGTCTGATTTCAATTCGATTCCAGAGCTCGATGCCACGCTCGTATTCCGTGTTGCCTATGACGGCTTCTCGTATAGCGGATTTGCCGAGCAGCCGGGCCAGACGACCGTTGCGGGCGAGTTGCGCCGCGCTATCGAGACGCTGCTGCGCCGTCCGATTGACCTGACATGCGCGGGGCGTACCGATGCCGGCGTGCATGCGGTGGCCCAGTACATTAGTGTGCCCGTAACGGACGCTGAGCTGGCTTTGACGCACCGTAGGTGGCTGAGGGCTATGGATGCGCTGCTGCCCAAAGATATCGCCATAAACGAGGTCTACAAGGCCCGTAAGGGCTTTTCTGCACGCTTTGATGCGCGTTCCCGTACGTATACGTACCGTATTGCTGATCGCGACGCGCGCCCCGTGCTCTCGCGCGGTGCGGTGTGGTGGCATCGCTACCCCTTGGATGTCGATGCCATGGCTGCCGCGTGCCCTGCGCTCTTGGGCGAGCAGGACTTTAAGAGCTTTTGTAAGGTCGCCTCTGCCGTGGGCAAGCCCACGCACCGCTGCGTGATGCGTGCCGAGTTTGGCCACGAGGTCGCTTTTGGCGAGGATATCCTGACCTTCACTATCGAGGGTAACGCGTTTTTGCACTCGATGGTGCGCACCATTGTAGGCACGCTCGTGGAGATTGGCATGCATCGTCGCGATCCCGAATGGATGCGCGAGGTCATTGATGCCTGCGACCGTACCGCTGCGGGTCCCACGGCGCCTGCCTGCGGCCTTACGTTTATGGGCGTGG
>USKV01000120.1 GCA_900555355.1 uncultured Collinsella sp. | reverse complement strand
CTCGCTGGCAAGTTCGGTGTCCGAGGCGTCCGACACCTTGGGCGAGGTGCGCGATTCGATTGGCGATATGAATGCCGCCATCGATAAGACGAGTGGCGCTATCGCCTCGGCTGATGCGGCACTTGCCGGCTTGCAAGGCCAGGCACCGTCGCTGACGCAGGCGATCTCCCAGGGCAACGACCTGCTGAGCGAAGCTCGCACCACGGCGGGCAACTCCATCACCTCGCTCTCCAAGGCGCTCTCGGAAGGCAGCCTTGCGCTCACCAAGACGTCGGCCTCTGCGAACGCTGCCATCGGCAAGCTGACGGGCGCGGTTACATCTACGACCACCCGTATCGACAACTCGCTCGAGTCTCTTCAAGCGACGATCGACCACAATAAGGCCGTTATCGGGCACTTGGAGATTCTCGCCAATGACACGTCGACAGGTTCCGAGGAAATTGACGCGCGCATTGTATCGACCATCGATTTGCTTCGAGAGCAGAATGAAAAGCTTCAGAGCATCAAGGACGGTCTGTCCGCGCAGTCGTGCGCCATGGCGAATGACGCAGCGGCTGTTTCGGGTGCCAGTGACGCTATCAATAACGCAATTCATACCGGTGCGACCAACCTTGGCCAAGCCCAGACGGACTTGGGCCAAAACGCGCTGCCGAAGGCCTCGAGCGCGCTCGACTCTTTTGCTGCCGTTTCGGGCGACCTGACCGGTATCGTCTCGGGTATGACACCTACACTTGCAAATGCGCGCGGCACGTTGGCGCAGCTTAGCGCTACGCTCGGCCAGGCCAAGACCACGCTGTCCCAGACCGATGCCTCACTTGCCAAGGTTCAGAACAAACTTGCGACCGCTGCCAACGACATCGCGGCGCTGCAGACCTCCGAGTCCATGGGCGAGCTGTCTGATCTGATGGGCGTCGATGTCAATGACGTGGCAGATTTCATGGCATCTCCGGTTGAGTTGACGTCCAAGTCGATCTATCCGGTCAAGAGCTTTGGCTCGGGCATCGCTCCCTTCTACACCAATCTGGCGCTTTGGGTGGGCGGTTACGTACTCATCGCCATCTACAAGCTCGAGGTCGATCGCGAGGGCATTGGCAGCTTTACGGCGCGCCAGGGCTACTTCGGCCGTTGGATGCTCCTGGTGATCCTGGGCGCGCTCCAGGCCACCATCGTTACGGTAGGCGATCTGGTGATTGGCGTGCAGTGCATCAACCCGCTGCTGTTCGTGCTGGGCGGCATCGCTATCTCGTTCACCTACGTCAACATCATCTATGCGCTGTCCACCACGTTTAAGCATATCGGCAAGGCTATCGGTGTCATTCTCGTTATCGTGCAGATTCCGGGTTCGTCGGGCATGTATCCCATCGAGATGATGCCCGGCTTCTTCCAGTGGCTGCATCCGCTGCTGCCCTTCACCTATGGCATCAACCTGCTGCGCGAGACCGTCGGTGGCATGTATTCGTTCAACTACCTGTTCAACCTGTGCATCCTGGGCGTGTTCCTGATCGTGGCGCTCTTTATCGGTCTGCAGCTGCGTCCGCTGCTGCTCAACCTTAACCTGCTCTTTGATAAACAGCTTTCCACGACCGGTATGATGATTTGCGAGTCCAACGACCTGCCGCGCCAGCGCTATTCGCTGCGCACGGCCATGCGTGTCATGCTCGATTCCGATTCGTACCGTCGCGAACTGCTCGATCATGCGGTCGCCTTTGAACATCGCTACCCGTACTACATCAAGGGCGGTTTTGCCGCCGTGGTGGGCGTTCAGGTCCTGCTTTTTGTCCTGTCGACGGTTCTCGATATCGACAATAACGGCAAGATCATCCTGCTCGTTATCTATATCATTTCGGTTATCGCCATCTGCGGCTGGCTCATCAACATCGAGTACATCCGTGCGAGCCTCAATACCCAGATGCGTATCTCGGCGCTTTCGGACGAGGACCTGCGCCGCGAGATGCGCGAGCACACGGCTGCCATCCCTGCTGCCCGTCGCATGTTTGGTCTCAACGCCAGCGAGCGGGGCACCAAGGACAGCGAACAGCCCACGAGCCGTCTGCCGCATATCGGTGCGCATCGTAAGGCTCAAGATGCCGACGGCGTTGACAACGTAAGCGGAAACGACGGGGACACCACCCCGCTTGGCAAGCACTCTAAAGGAGGTGAGGCATAAATGAAAAACATCCTGCACCTGTTTAAGCGCGATGTCCAAAACGTGTCTCGCTCCGTGATCGGTATGGTCGTCGTGATGGGCCTGATCATCGTGCCATGCCTGTACGCGTGGTTTAACATCGCCGGAAGCTGGGATCCCTACGGCAATACCGGCAACCTTAAGATTGCAGTGGTCAACACCGACGAGGGCTACGAGAGCGATCTGATTCCCGTCGAGGTCAATGTGGGCGAAAACGTAACCGCCACCCTGCGCGGCAACGAGAACTTCGACTGGGTCGTCCTCAACGACCGCGATAAGGCGATTGAGGGCGTTAAGTCGGGCGCGTACTACGCTGCCGTCGTTATCCCTAAAACGTTTAGCGCCGATATGATGACGCTTTTCTCGACTGAGGTGAAGCACGCCGATATCGAGTTCTACGAGAACCAGAAGGCCAACGCCATCGCGCAGATCGTGACCGAGAAGGGTTCGAGCGCCGTTCAGAACCAGGTTAACGAATCTTTTACCGAGACCATTACGAGCATCGGTCTTAAGACGGTGTCCAGCCTGCTCGATTACATGAGCACCGACCAGGTCAGCAACTTTATCGCCAATCTGTCCTCGACGCTCGGCGATTCGATTGGGGACCTGCAAGACGTTCAGGCTAATGCTTCGTCGCTGGCGGGCATTTTGAGCTCTACGTCCGATTCGTTGACGTCGGCGAGCGGTATGCTCCAGCAGACGGGTACGGTCGATGAGTCGACCAAGCAGTTGATGGAGCATGCCAAGAGCGGCATGAGCGATTCCAAAGAAGCGCTGAAGGCCGCCAACGACGCCATCAACGCCGCGATTGACGGAAGCGCGGGCTCGTTCGACAACGTGTCCGCCGAGCTTGCGAAGGCATTCGATGCCGCGAATCAGCATGTTAACCTTACGGTGCCTCAGCTCAACGAAGCCGCAGCGGCGCTCAATACGCGTGCTGACGATATCGATGCGATGGCCGATCGGCTCCGCAACCTTGCCGACCAGGTGAGTGATGACAAGCTCAAAGACGGCCTTAAGTCCGCTGCGACGTCGCTGGGCAGAATTGCCGTGGAGTACCGCAACAATGCGAAGGACCTGACGGCGACCGCAAAGTCCCTTTCGGACAGCATGGCGGAGGTCAACAACTCGCGCGCCGAGGTCGACCAGGCCATCGCCGATGCCAAAGCGGGTATCTCGGGTGCCAAGTCCGATTACGATTCTACGTTCTCGGTTAAGGCCAAGGAGCTCAAGAAGACCATTTCGGGCGTTCTGGATTCCCTGAACGGTATCTCGGGTGACTTGGATAGCGCCGTGAGCGGTCTGACCGACGCCTCTGGTTCGCTCGCGAAGGGTCTCTCCAAGGCTGCAAGGCTCGTCAACAAGGCTTCCGATCAGCTGGGCGAGGCGTCGGACAAGATCAGCGCCTTTAAGGACGAGCTTGATAGCGCTCTGATCTCGGGTGACCTGGCCATGATTAAGACAATGATTGGCAGCGACCCCGAGGGCCTCGCCGTGTCGCTTTCCGGCCCTGTCGCACTCGACAGCAAGCCGGTCTATCCGATCCGCAACTACGGTTCGGCCATGGCGCCGTTCTACACGATTCTGTCGCTCTGGGTCGGCTCGATCGTGCTGGCGGCCATGATGAAGGTCTCGGTTGACGACGAACTCATCAATGAGCTGATCCCCGTGCGCTTGCACGAGATCTACCTGGGCCGTTACCTGTTCTTTGGCGGTCTGGCCCTGCTGCAGGCAACGCTCGTGTGCGCGGGCGACATCCTGTTCTTTGGCATCCAGTGCGACGACCCGCTGCAGTTTGTGCTGGCGGGCTGGGTCGCGAGTCTCGTGTTCTCCAATATCGTCTACACGCTTACGGTATCGTTTGGAGATATCGGCAAGGCCCTCGCCGTCGTGCTGCTGGTCATGCAGGTCGGCGGTTCGGGCGGTACGTTCCCCATCGAGATGACCGGCCCCGTGTTCCAGGCGATCTACCCGTTCCTGCCGTTTACTCACGGCATCAACGCCATGCACGCCGCCATGGCCGGTGCCTACCATATGGAGTACTGGATTGAGCTGGGTATCTTGGCGAGCTACCTGATTCCGTCGCTGGCCCTGGGCGTCGTCTTCCGCCGCCCGGTCATCAAAGCCAACGACTGGATCATCGAAAAACTGGAATCAACTAAGTTGATCTAGTTCAGCCACGTAAACGCCGTCGGAACATCGAGGTCTTCCAGTTTGACACTTTATTATGCTGGATTGCGATGCAACGCTGGTTGTTGCTACAGTAGCGGGGCGTGCCGGGGGTCCGGTGCGCCCTGTTTTTATTTGACCATGAGGCGGCACGCAGCCATACGCGTGCGGACACCACGCCCAGATTGAGTGTGAGGATGTTCCATGGCCCAATACGCTGCCAACGAAATCGAAAACATGCCCGATAGCCCTGTCGCACGGGAGGACCTGGGCGCCGGCGGCACCTCCCGCGGCGCCGGCGCGCGTTCCCCGTTCTTCTGGAAGGTCTTGCTGCTATCGGTGGCGGTCATCTGGGGCTATTCCTTTACCACCATGAAAGATGCGCTCGACACCATTCCGGTGTTCGAACTGCTCTATATTCGTTTTCTTCCGGCTTCGCTGGTTATGTTCGCCATCTTCCACAAACGCATCATCGCGCACTTTAATGCCCGCAACCTTATCGTCGGACTTGGTATGGGCGCACTTATGTGGGGCGCGTACGGTTTGCAGACGATTGGCCTGGCACAGACCACGGCGGGCAAGAGTGCATTTTTGACGGGTACCTATTGCATCCTCGTGCCGTTTGCGAGCTACGTCCTAAGCGGCGAAAAGCTTACCCGTTACAACTTGGGCGCCGCGTTGCTGTGCCTGGCGGGCATTGGTCTGGTGGCGCTCGATAGCGTCGAGTTCAATGTCGGCGATGTCATCACACTGGGCGGTGCGGTCTTCTTTGCCATCCAGATGGCGGTGACCGCCAAGTATGGCCGCAAGATGGACATCAACGTCATCACGTTTTGGATGTTTGTGGGCAACGGCGTGCTGAGCC
>USKV01000119.1 GCA_900555355.1 uncultured Collinsella sp. | reverse complement strand
CCTGCGCAAGACGGAAAGCACATTAAGTGCTTTCCTTTGCGTGCGGAACTCGCGATAAACTTCATATGCGGCCCTCCCGGGCGCAAGCAAAAGGGCTGGTTAGTGCCGCTCGCTATTTAAGTTGTACAGTCTAATCAGTAGTCAGATTTCAGATCTGTAGATATCTGCAACAGCATTTTCCCAGATAAAACCGACCAAAACAAACCTGTCCCATATTGGCAGGTCAGGGCTCAGCGGCCCCGGCACGGGCTAAGTTTATCGCGAGTTCCGCACGAACAGGAGGCCACTTAATGTGGCCTCCGTCGTGAGCAGGACTGTAGAGCAGGAAACCTAAGCCGGTGTCCCCGCTCTCCCGGGGCCGAACGCCCTAGTTGTTGAGCATGCGGTCGAAGCTTCCCGAGTCGCCATCCCGATAGTCTGCGGTCATCAGGATCTCCTGCGGAATACGCCCGCCCTCGCGCAGCACGTTGCGGAACTGCACGCGCGTAACCATGGGCAGATCCTTAATCGTCGCCGCCAGGTTCTGCGGCACGCCCTGGTTGGCAGCAGCGGGCTCGCACGCGCCGCCGGCCTTCACGCGACGCCTATGCTCGGCGAGCATGGCGCGGTACATGCCGGCATGCAGGCGAATCTCAACCACATTGGCATTGCGAGCCTGCTCGACGATGCGCGCGCCCTCGCGGTCGATATCGCCCACATAGTAGACGTAGTTAAAGCGATAGCCAATCTCGGCCAGATAATCATCCAGTGCGTGCGAGACGCTCGCCTTGCAGCCGCCGCCAAAGATTACGCCGCCCACCTTGGTACCAAAGAGCTTGGCATGTTTACGTCCGCGCAGGAGCTTGACGATCTCGTCATAAGTATCCAGGTTCTCGACCATAATGAACGGCTTGTCGGCACCCAGCGTAAAGAAACCCGTAAAGTGCACGGGGCGATTGGGAGCGACCTTGATCGCCTGCATGCTGATGCCCTTTTCGGTCATACGCCTGATCAGGCGCTCACCGTGCTTGCCGTCAAAAGCCTTCTCGTCGTTAAAGATCTGGTAGGCACGCTGGCGGCGCGAGGCAACCGGCGTATCGGCACCTCGGTTCTGCTCGATCCAAGCCTGGATGATTGCGATTTCCTCGGCAATCTTGCGGTTGGACATCTCGTTGTGCTGAGTGCGCTGCGGAGCCTTTTTGCCGTCCTTGCCCTCGACCTTTACGATCTGTGTCTGCTGCTCCTTGATCTTGGAGAGCGCCATAGGCGTGGGGACAACCTTGAGCAGCTGCCTGCCTAAAACGCGGGCAAGGGCAAACGCCGAGACCTCGCCGTGGACGGACGACTTGGGCTGCTGGGCAGCAGTATCTGCTGCGGCAGACTCCGGCTTCTTCTGAGACTTGCGCTTAGAATCGCCCTGGGAATTGCGCTCGTGCTTCGGCATAGACGCCTGCTTCTGCGGACGATCGAACTTGCTCTCCTTCGCCGGCTGGCGCTTAGGCTGCCCCGAAGAAACCTCGGCCTTCGCATCCTCGTTCTGCGGCGTGGTCTTCTCGGTTGCAGTCTCGACATGGGAACTGCGGCCCCCACGATGGCGACGGCGGCGAGGCTTGCTCGACGCGCCCTGCTCCGCCTGCTCATCAGTAGGCTGCTGGCCCTTGGCCTCGGCATCAACCTCAAGCCGCGGCTCAACAGGCTTTTGCTCGCGAGCCACCGGCTCAACGGCCTTCTCGTCCTGGGTGGTCGAAACCGACTCGCCCTTCTCCTGACGCTTTACGGGATACGCACGTCCCGCAAAACCGCGGCCGGGACGACACGAACCCGGAGCCTTCTTGGCAGACTCCTCAACATCGTCTGCAACCTCAGAAGACTCTTCAACCTCACGCGCGGCATCCTGCTGTGCAGTCTTAAAGTGAGCACCGCGACGACGCTTGGGCTCTTGGGCCTCCACGGGCTTTTGCTCCCTCGCGGGCTTCTGCGACTCGGCAGCAACCTCAGTCTCAAGAGCCTCAGCATCCGTCTCACCCTTTCGAGCAACGGCGCGACGGAAGCGCTCCTGCTGGGCGCGGCGCTGCGCATCGCGCTTGCCACCCCCGCCAAAACCGCCGCGTCCTGCCTTGGCCGTAAAGGCACGCACGACGTTCTCATCGAGCAACTCATCGGTATCGACATGCTCACGCGGAGCAGTTTCTTCCACAGCAGGCACGTCAGCGGAATCCTCGACGACAAAATCCTCGACGGACTCGGCAGGCTGCTCCTGGGCATCGCGAATCTCGGCATTGATGGTATAGAACGCCGGGCGCCCGTTAATGCCGCTACCCTCGATCTTGGTCACGATATTTGCCGCGATAAGTTCATCGCGCATCGCCTTGGTGTCACATTCCTTATCGACGGAGCGGAAAATTTGCGCCAGCGCACTCGACTTAATCTTGAGCGCCTTGCGGCAGAGCAGGTCGTAGGCAACCAGCTTGGCACGCTCGGCAGAAAGCGACGTCTGGCTGCTCAGACGTTCAGCCAGGGCATCGACATTATTTTGGTTATCGGAATATACCGTCTTGGCCACGGGGCCCCTTTCATATGTACACATATACGTCTATATGGTACAACGCGCGCCCTTATCCACGCAAAACATCTGCGAGAACACTCGGGCGTCGCCCGCTTTTGCATGAAAAAAGACCGAGTCCGCGTCGTTGCGGACCCGGTCTTTCCGAGTCATATGGATGGAACGGCTAGCCCATCAAGCTGACTAGGCCTTGGCAGCCTCGGCGTCGGTGGGAGCCTCGGCAGCAGCAGCGCGGCCATACTCGGCCTTGCCCATCTCGGACCACTCGGGCTCCTCGTCGGGCATGGAACCGGCCTCCTTGCCGAAGAACTCCTTGAGGCAGTTGACGGCAACGATGAGGCCCAGGACCATCAGCAGGACGGCAAAGACGAGCTGCAGGCCCTTGGTGGCGGCGACGGAGACGGCGGCCGTGGTGGCGGTAGCCGGGATGGTGCCGAAGAAGCCGTAAGCCTGGACAGCGGCCATGCAGCCCATGGCGCTCTGGACCAGCGAGGTGAAGGTGCAGCAGAGCAGGAAGGCGACGGGCACGTAGAGCATCCAGCCCTTGCGGCCGGTGCACTTGCAGAACACGGCGAGGGTGATCATGGTCATGCCGCCGAGCAGCTGGTTGGAAGCACCAAAGAGCGGCCAGATGTTGGCATAGCCACCAAAAGCGAGGGCGAGACCGGGAAGCAGGGTGACGACCGTGGCGAACCAGGGGTTGCCGAGGACCTTCATGTAGCCGGCCTTGGACTCGATGGCCAGGGCGTCGTTGGTCTGGGCAAAGAACTCAGAGAACGAAGTGCGGGCGATGCGGGCGACAGCGTCGAGCGAGGTCAGGGCCAGAGCGGAGACGTTCATGGTCATGAAGACAGTAGCGAGCGTGCCGTCAACACCGAAGGCCTGCATACCGCGGGAGATGCCAGCGGCGAAGATCTGGAACGGGGTGGAAGCGACACCGGCGTTGAGGGCGCCAGTACCGGCGGTGTTCATATCGGAGAACATGATGCCGGCGACGATGATGGCAAGGATGCCAACGAAGGACTCGACGATCATGGCGCCGTAACCGACCTTGACGGCGTCCTGCTCCTTCTCGACCTGTTTAGAAGAGGTGCCGGAAGAAACGAGGCTGTGGAAACCGGAGAGAGCACCGCAAGCGACGGAGACGAACAGGACCGGGAACATCATGCCGGAGGCAGTGGAGAAGCCGGTGAAGACCGGAGCGGTGATAGTGGCCTGACCGTTGACGCCCAGGACGACGATGCCGAGGACAGCGCAGACGATCATGACGATCATCATGATGGAAGTGAGGTAGTCACGCGGGGTCTTGAGCATCTGGATGGGCATAGCGCCAGCGAAGACCAGGTAGACCATGACGACGGCGAACCACTGGAACTTATCCAAGTAGACCGGGAACTGCATACCGACGGCGAACATGAGAACCATGAGGATAACGCCGGTGACGAACTCGGCAGCACCGGTAAGGTTGAACTTCTTCTGGGCCCAACCAAAGGCGATAGCGACGAAGGTGAACAGGATGGAGATGGTACCAGCGCAGCCGGCGGCATAGGACTTGGTGAAGTCGACGGTACCGGTAGCAGCACCAGAAGCGTCAACGGCCGGGGTGAACATGAACGTCTTGCAGACCATGTCGGTGAAGGCGGCGATGACAATGATGCAGAACAGCCAGCAGAACAGCAGGAACAGGCGACGGCCGGTCTTGCCGATGTACTTCTCGATGAGCTGAGCGAGCGACTTGCCGTTGTTCTTCATCGAAGCGTACAGGGCACCAAAGTCGTGGACGGCACCAAAGAAGATGCCGCCGACGAGGACCCAGAGCACGACAGGCAGCCAGCCAAAGGCCATGGCGACGATCGTACCCGTGACAGGGCCAGCACCGCAGATCGAGCTGAACTGGTGCGAGAACGCGGTGAAGGCGGAGACGGGCGAGAAGCTGTTGCCGTCCTTCATGCGCTTGGCCGGCGTGAGGGCCTCTTTGTCAACGCCCCACTTGTTGGCCAGCCAGCGGCCATAGCCCAGATAGCCGCAGGCGAGCACCGCCGCGGCCACAACCATGAGCAAAACTCCGTTCATTACATTTCCTCCTCTAAAAAGAACTTCCTAGACATAAAAAATGAGGGCCGTCGGTTGCGCTCGACGGCCCTCATCTTCATCAGCCGCCCGTTATCGTACGGGCTAGCTGTATGTGCTAACCCGCATCAGATAATTACTACGCTGATAATGTTTAGCTGATGCGTGAACATGTCTGAGAAATCCTCTTCAATCATGATGTGAACGATCCGTGCGTGTTCACATCCCCCAGTGGTTGAAAAGGAGTATGAAACTTTAGTTACCTAAAGTCAACGCAAATTTGTAATGAATTTTCAACTTTTTTTGAATTTCTCGGTATAAAACGCCACTGACCTCGGACTTTACCCAACGACAGTTTTTGCTTGAGAGATGCCCCCAAGAGCGGTGGGAGCCGGGCGGCGCTCTCGGGGGCTCCCATCCCAAATGTGCGGAGCAAAGCTCCGCACACCTTCTTTTCTTTCAACTAAAGAACGCCGAAAATTCGACGCTGGCTTGTTAACCTTGCTGGACGTTGTCGACGCCAAACCAGCCCAGAAGCTATATCGATACAGAAAGGTCCCCGGACGGAGGGGCCGGATATAAGGTTTATCGCGAGTTCCGCACGCAAAGAAGTGGCCTTCGTCTTGCGCAGGACTGTAGAGCAGGAAACCTTATATCCGGCCCCTCCG
>USKV01000118.1 GCA_900555355.1 uncultured Collinsella sp. | reverse complement strand
GCGCCCGAACCGCCGCAGCCGGTGAGGCCGAGGCCCGCCATGGCGCACAGGGCAGCGGAGCCGGTCAGAAAACCGCGACGGGAAACGCCCGCCTTGAAAAGGTCGTTGTTCATTGAGTTCCTTTCGTGTCTGAACAAACAGATAGAATCTGCCGGGACGGCGGAAATCCCTGCCCCGACAGCTATGCGAAGCCGATCGGCGCCCTGCGGTGCATCCGGACACCGACCGGCATGGCAACAGAGAAATCCCTATCGCGCGGATAGGAACACCCGGCGGCACAGCTTAGCGCAGGTGCGGCTAAATCGTCTCGAGGAAGGCCTCGATGCGGGTCTGGAGCTGACCGGCGTCCTCGCCGGCGTAGTCGGTGGTGATGTGCATAAACGGGATGCCGGCCTCCTCGGCGGCCTTCTCCACGGCAAACGACTCCATCTCGTAGAGCGTGCAGAACTGCAGGGCCACGTCGACGATGCCGTCGGCATGCAGGTCCTTGGCCATCTGGACAATGTCCTTCATACGCTGGTCGTTGGGCGTAAAGACGGCGCAGTTGATCTTAAAGTAGCGCTCGGCGATGGCATCGAGCATCTCGTCAACCGTCTCACCTGACTCGTCGACCAGGTCCTTGTAGTAGCGCGAGCCCGTGCAGGACTCCTCGCCGACCACAACGCCGCCGGCCTTCTCGATGAGGTTGAACAGCTTCCAGTTGGGCACGGCCATGGGCGTGCCGGTGTACAGGATGCGCTTGGTCCCCTTGGGCGCCACGCCCTCGCCGGCCTCGACACGCTGCTCGCACTCAGCCGCCATATCGTTGATGGCGCCGGTCAGACGCGGCGTGTCGTCCATAAAGGCGGCCTGCACGGTCAGCAGACTATCGAGACCGCTGATGGGCGCCGGGTCGGCAGCGCGGGTCGCAGCCAGACGCTGCAGGGCGCGACGCTTCTCATTGACGGCGTGGATGGCAGCCTTCAGACGCTCGGGCGTAATCTTGACGCCACACTCTTCCTCGATCTTGGCGGCGAGCTTCTTGACCTCGGCCTTCCAGGTCACGAGCGTCGACTCGTCGTGCACGTTGGGAATATCCATGACGTACATGTTCTTTTGCGTGGCAAAGAACTCGTAGGCTTTCTTCTTACCGTCGCAGGTGTTCTCGCCTACCACCAGGTCACTCGACTCAATGTAGGGGCAGACCTCGCCCAGCTTAAAGCCGGCAAAGCTCTTGATAAGCGGACAGGTGTTGCGCGGCAGGTGCTCCTCGACCTTATCGGTTGCCCAATCGGCACCCGAGCACAGACCCACGGGGATACCGTCGCAGGCAAGTACGATCTCCTCGGGCACGTACACGCAGAACGAACCGACGATCTTGGTGGCCTCGCCGGCCTCCTTCTTGTCGAGCATCTCCTTAATACGGCCGCTGTGGATGTTGGTGGCCACAAAGTCCAGGTAGGACGTGGACTTGGGGCGATTGTTCTGCGTCAGGAACATGTCGCCGTACATCTGGCCCACGGCGCCCAGCAGCATGTCGTGATCGGCAAGATTCATGCCGAGGCTCTCCCACATCGGATGAAAATCGAATTCTTCAGCCATGACGGTTCCCCTCTCGAACCAAAAACGGATAACGGCGTTATCGATGCACGACGGACGGCGATTGCCCGGCCGTGCTCAAACCCGGAATTTTAGGGAACCTGCTTTGCGGTCGATTATTTAGTTGTGCGTCGTCTCTCCCGGAGCCGTGAACATACCTGCTCATATGCGGCTCCGAGCCATATATAGGGCACGCGCAGCAACGCGGCGAATGTATGTCGTCTGCGGCATATGCGTACCCTCCTTTACAAGTTGAGGTCAACTATATCAACGGTCGTCGACCATGCGAACACCGTTGACATTCGTACGACAGCGCCGTGTGTCGTCGTTTAATAAATAATTATCTTGATTGATAAGAGTTTGCCATTCCTCATTCGGCGAACGGCAAGACAAAGCCGCCGAGGCTTATATCCCCGACGGCATTACCCGGCGCTATCGACAAACCAAATGGATCCTACTCGCATCGAAGTGCATGCGCAGCGTCTCGCCTGCTTGCGGCAACTCGTCGACAGGCACGCCCACCTTGTTGACCTTCCACTGCAGACGCGTGGGCGCATCAGCGCGCGGCACGTCCAGCAATACCAGCCGCTCAAAGCGCGAATCGCTCACACGGGCCACATGCAAATCGTAGCTGTTACGGCCCCGCTCGGCACGGTTGTCAACATGGAAATAGCTTGCGCGAACGCCCAGGTACGCCACATTATCGGGAACCTCGCGACCCACGTTAAAGGTCATGCCCCAGTCGAGGGCCTCAACTTCTTCGTCGCCGATCTTGCACGCCCGGCTTGTATTCTTGCAGCCCGTTAGGCGCAGCGCCGCCAGCGTCTGCGGACGGCGGACCACGTCCTCGACAGAACCGATCTCCTCAACATGCCCGTCGTGCATCACGCAGATACGCTGGCACAGGCGGCACGCTTCGTCGATGTCGTGGCTCACGTAGAGCACGGTACGGTTACAGACGTCGAACAGGTCGAGCATGTTCTGCTCGAGTGCGCTCTTAAGATACGCATCGAGTGCGCTCATGGGCTCGTCGAACATAAAAATGCCCGGATGCGCCGCCACCATACGGGCAAGCGCCACGCGTTGCTGCTGGCCGCCCGAGAGGCGCGCGGGGTAGCGGTCGGCAAAATCGGCCAGGCCGAAAATGCCCAGGTAGCGCTCTGCAAGTTTTTTACGCGCCGCGGCGTCGCCCGCATCCTCAACGCCGGCGCATACGTTATCGGCCACCGTCATGTTGGGAAACAGCTGATAGTTTTGGAACAACAGGGCGCATTTTCGCTCCTGGGGCGACAGGTCGATGCCCGCCGCCGAGTCAAAAAAAGTCACGCCGTTGACAACGATCTTTCCCTCGTCGGGCGTCTCAACACCGGCAATGCAGCGCAGTGTGCAGCTCTTGCCGCAACCTGAGGCACCGAGCAGCGCCACGCGCTCCTCGCCGGCCTCAAGCTGCATGTCGAGCATAAACCCGGGGTAGTGCTTTTTGATATCCAAAACGAGCGACATGGCCTATCGACCTCCCCGCGGCACCGTATCATCGCGCATGAGCTCGGCCAGCGCCTCGCGATCGATACGCAAGGCATCGCCGCCCGCCGGGTCAAGCGAATCGCCCTGTCCGGCGAGATCTTTGGCCCGTTTGCGCTCCGCACGGGAAAGGCCCCGCTCGCGATACTTTTGCGAATGCGCGGTGTACATGTTGATGAACAGGATGACCAGAAAGCTAAACACGATCACGACGGCGACCCAAAAGAAGGCCACCGAGGTGTTGCCACCCATCCATTCAAAGTAGATGGCGATGGGAATGGTCTGCGTAATACCGGCGTAGTTGCCCGCAAAGAACAGGGTGCAGCCAAACTCGCCCATCGCGCGGGCAAAGGCGAGCACCGTGCCGGCGGCA
This sequence comes from uncultured Collinsella sp., assembly GCA_900555355.1. GTDB lineage: Bacteria > Actinomycetota > Coriobacteriia > Coriobacteriales > Coriobacteriaceae > Collinsella. The sequence goes on along the minus strand of USKV01000118.1, from coordinate 1,949 downwards.
ATCGAGGGCCAGCCAAGCGGCATCATAAGCTTGGTAAAGATGCGACGCTCGGACCATCCCAGGGTTCGCGCGGCGTCAAGCATCTGCGTGTCGAGGCTCTCAAAGGCGCCGAGCGCCGTACGGTAGACCAGGGGGAACGATACCACCACGGCAGAGATCACCGCCGCCGGCCACGTAAAGACAATCGAGACGCCGTGCGCAATCAGCCACTGGCCCACCCCGGTCGAGCGACCAAACAGCATAAGCAGCAAAAAGCCGCAGACCGTGGGCGGCAACACCATGGGGATGGTAAAGACCGAGTCGAGCAGGCCCTTGATGCGACTCGAGGAACCCATAGTCTTCCACGCGGCGAACAGGCCCAGCGCAAGGGAGATCACCAGGGCAAGGCCGCTCGTTTTTATGGACACCCAAAACGGGCGATAGTCGATGTCGCCCAAAAAGGAGGCCAGAGAGGTCAAGGGCCCCCGCTCATCCCGCAACACGACAGACGACGCTTCTACCATTTGAGCGCTATCAAGCCAACGCGCGCCGCCCTTGGCATCACCCGAGGCTGATGCAATCACCACATAGCGGTCCCCATCCGCACCGCGCTCGTCAAAGCCATAGGTATACCCGCCGGCATCAAACGTTGTTTCCGCCGTGACATACCAAGGAAGATCCACGTCCCCTAGCTGCGCACCTCCCATGCAGTTTGCGCTGTCGAGCTCACAGACGAGGGCCTTGAGACCCGATACGCACTCGTTGTCCTGGGGATCCAATCCATATTTCTCGACCGCCTTGGGCGATATCCACACAACAACGCGATCGGCAGCAGGCGCCACTACAAGGTCCACGTCCTCGTCAACGGGAAACCGGTAGCCCTCAGGCTGGCCCTCCATCGCACGAGCGGTCCCCTTGGCCAACCGCTCAAAACCCTCGATCCCATAGGAAAGCCCATGAGCGGTCGCAGCAGCCTGGGCCCCGTCCTCAGCGTCCCCAGCAAACGCAAATCCCGGCACCCAGCAAAGCGCGAAGATCAAAGCACAGGCGACAAGCATGCGGAATCTATTAAGCACGAAAAGCTCCAAGCGAATACAAGGACGGAGTGAAACACAAAACGATGGAATTATCGCGCCAAGCCGCACTACGCGGAAAGCTCAAAGCCGTACTTGGCCCAAATCTTCTGAGCCTTCTTGTTGGTCAGGCAGAAGTCGATAAACGCCTTGGCCTCGTCGGCGTGCTCGGAGCTCTCGGCAACGGCACCCGGGTACACGATGGGCTTGTGCGAATCCTCGGGGCACACGAAGGCCTCCTCGATGCCGTCGTAGCGGAAGATATCGGAGCTGTAGACAAAGCCAGCCACGCAGTCGCCCGTGGACACATAGGCGGCGGCGGTGCCAACTTTGTCGGCCAGGGCCACCTTGTCGGCGATCTCGGGCACATACTCGCCGTCGTCGCCCTCGGTACCGGTGTAGAGGCCCACGGAGGCCAGGGCCTGGTTGGCGTACTTGCCGGCGGGGACGGTCTTGGCGTCGCCAATGGCGATCTTGCCGTCCAGATTCGCGACGTCGGCGATGGCCTCAACCTTGGTGTCGGAGCCCTCGGCGCGAATAATCACGAGGTCGTTGACGAACATGTCCTCACGGGTGCCGGCGTCGACGAGCTCGGCGGTCTCAGCGTCATCCATGGTGCCCTTGGAAGCGGTGATGAGCACGTCGACCGTGGCACCGGCGCGCATCTGCTCGACGAGGTCGCCAGACGCCTTAAACTGCGTGTCGGCAAACGTGGTGCCGGTCTGCTCGGTGTAGAACTCCTGAACCTCGGGCAGGGCCTTCTCGAGCGAGTTGGCGGCAAAGACCTGCAGCTCGACAGCCTTCTTGGAAGATGCCTTAGCAGAACCGGCATCGGATCCGGCCGGCTCGGACGTCTTGCTGCCCGAGCAGCCGGCAAGACCAAGGCCGGCAGCGGCG
>USKV01000117.1 GCA_900555355.1 uncultured Collinsella sp. | reverse complement strand
CAACAACGAGGGCTTCCAGAACGGCACCCCCGGCGTGCGTCTCTCGGGATGGGGTTACGAGTACCTCCAGACCCTGTCGTACTACACGCCCGGCTGGCGGTACGAATACGTCTCCGGCACCTTCACCGAGCTTATGGACATGCTCGAGGCAGGCGAGATCGACCTCATGCCCAACATCTCCTACTCCGAGGAACGTGCCCAAAAGCTGCTCTTTTCCTCGAACCCCGAGGGCACCGAGCGCTACTACATCTACGCCAAGCCCGATCGCGACGACCTGACCAAGGGTGACCCCCAAGCGCTCCAAGGCCTTACCATCGGCTACAACCCCGACGTTATGCAAACCTTCGTTGGCCAGCAATGGCTCGCCAGCGAAGGAATCGCCTGCACATACAAGGAGTATGACGGAGGATCCGATCTCTTTGACGCGCTCGCAAACGACGAAGTCGATGCCGTCATCATGAACGACACAATCTCGTCGCCCAATGCCTCCCCCATGTTCTACATTGGTTCGAACGACTACTACTTTGCCGTTCCCAAAAGCCGCCCCGACCTGATGGACGACATCAATGCTGCCATGACGGCAATCGCCCGCGTCAACCCACGCTATAACGACGAAGTAAAATCTCACTACTCGACCCAAAACAGCGGCTCATCATCGCTCAACGGACCCGAACGTTCCTGGCTCAAAGCAAATGACAACACCATCACGCTCGGCTACATTACGGGCAAACTCCCCTACTGCAACGAAGACGAAGACGGCAAAATGGAAGGTTCGCTCGCATCGCTTGCGACGACGTTGCACGATAAATTTGGCATTACGGTCAAAACCGTCGCCTTTGATAGCTACAAGATGATGTCAAAGGCCCTGTCAAAGGAAAGCATAGACGTTGCGCTGCCGGTATACCGAGATTACTGGTTTGCCGAGCAAACAGGCGTTGTGCAGTCGGTATCGTTGGGAACCATATCCCTCACCGCTATCCGCACCGGCAGCAACCTGAACAAAAACCTTCAGAACATCGCCTGTACCAAATCATCGTTTGTCAACAAAAATGCACTTGAAAGTCTGTTCCCCACAGCGACCGTAACCGAATACCAATCCGACGATGAAGCGTTCGACGCCCTCAGGAAGGGAACGGCGCACTGCATCGTCGCTCCCAGTTCACGCGTAAAAACCATCGGTGACCGTTACGATCTCGAGGACTGCGAGACGACCGAGCTCCCTGACACCTGTGAGCTCTCGTGCTGGATTTCGCGCGGAAGGCCCGAGCTGCTGGGAATCATCAACAAGGGCATCATCAATGCCGGAGAATCGCTCTCCGCAAGCAATTTCTCCTCCACGTCGTACACGGCCCAGGAATCCAACACGCTTCAATTCCTTTATCGCAACCGTGCCGCCGTTGCAGCTGCCCTCATCGGTATGTTGTCGGTCGGCATCGTCCTGCTCATCTGGGCGCTCGTGCGCGCTCGAACCGAGCGCAAAAAAGCCGATGCTGCCAACGCCGCTAAGACGGCATTCCTCACGCGCATGAGCCACGACATCCGTACGCCGCTCAATGGTATCCTGGGCCTTATCGAGATCGAGGAATTGAAGGAAGGCGACATGCAAGTCGCCCGCGAGAGCCGTGCCAAGGCGCGCGTTGCCGCCAATCACCTGCTCTCGCTGATCAACGACATCCTCGAGATGGGCAAAATCGAAGACCGCAAGCTAACACTGGAGCGTGCGCCTTTTAACCTCAAAGAGCTCTGTGACGATACACTGGTGCTGTGCAAGCTCCGCGCGTCCAGTAACGGCATCACAATGCAGGACAATAGTCTGCCGTACGCCACGGGGCCATACATGATCGGCAGTCCCACCCATATCCGACAGATCATGATCAACCTGTTAGACAACAGCATTAAGTACAACAAGCACAGCGGCTCCGTCACCTTTAGCTCAAAGACCAAGCCACTCGATAACGGGCGCGCGCTCTTTTGCTTTAGCGTTTCGGATACCGGCATTGGCATGGCTCCCAAGTTTTTAAAGCATATCTATGAGCCGTTTGCCCAAGAAGGTGACGATGCGCGCAGCAAGTTCCAAGGAACCGGCATGGGCATGCCAATCGTCAAGTCGCTTATTGAACTGATGGGCGGCACCATCGAAGTCACCAGCGAGCTCCATGTGGGCACCACGTTCTACGTGGAAATTCCGCTCGATATCGACAAGAACCCCCAGGCGCGGACGGATACGGTCGAGAAGGCGCTCGACTGCTCGCTTGCCAACATGAACGTGCTGCTCGCCGAAGACAACGAATTGAATGCCGAGATTGCCCAGGCGCTGTTAGAATCCGAGGGCGTCGTGGTCACCCGCGCCGCCAACGGCAACGAAGTCGTCGATCTGTACCTATCGCATCCCGCCGGCAGCTTCGACGCGATCCTGATGGACATCATGATGCCGGGCATGGATGGCTACGAGGCAACCCGCGCGATTCGTCTGAGCGAGAAGGTCGATGCAGCCGATATCCCCATCATCGCGCTCACCGCCAACGCCTTTGCCGAAGACGCCCAGGCGGCACACGATGCCGGCATGAACGCCCATCTGTCCAAACCGCTCGACTTTAACAAGCTCAAAAACATACTCGCCCGCATCAAGAAAAACGGATCCATTTCGCTATAGTTTGTGCTCAACAACCATACGCAGCAGAAAGGAAGCCAACAATGTTTAGGCCCTTACGCCGAAAGAAACGCGCCATCACCGACGAGGAAGCGCGCGAGCTGCTCGCTACCTGCAAGCGCGGCGTCTTTGCCGTCAACGGCGACGATGGCTACCCGTACGCCATTCCCGTCAACTACTTCTTTGACACCGAGCACGACAAGATTTATTTCCATGGCGCCAAGGCCGGCCACAAGGTCGATTCACTCAAGCGCGATGACAAGGTCTGCTTTACCGTTTACGGCAACGAGTGGTACCAGGACGGTGACTGGGCTCCCTACGTTGTGAGCACCGTGGTCTTTGGCCGCTGTCGCCTGGCGAATGACACTCCCGCGTTTATCGAGGATACAGTCCGCCAGCTCGCGCTTAAGTACTACCCTTCTGCCGAGGAGGTCGAAGAGGAAATCGCCAAGGACATTAAGGGCGTCCAGCTCTACGAGATTACGATTGAGCATCTCTGCGGCAAGCAGATTCAAGAAAAGTAAGCCTCAAAAGCAAAACTCACAAATAGCAATATGGCCCGGTTCCAACCCACCTTGGAACCGGGCCATATGCTTATGAAGCGTCGGCAGCTATGTGCGCAAGCGCCTCAACGAGCTCCTGCGAGCTCACGGGTTTACTCAGGTGCGCGTTCATGCCCGCCTCGCGCGAAAGCCTGCGGTCGTCGGCAAAGGCGTTGGCGCTCACGGCGATAATCGGCGTGGTCGCGGCATCCTCGCGATCGAGTGCTCGAATCCGACGCGTGGCCTCAAGGCCATCGATGCCAGGCATCATGATGTCCATCAACACCACGTCGTACTCGTGCGGTGCGCTCGCGGCAAACGCCTCAACGGCAGACTCGCCATCCTTAGCATGCGTCACGACGGCACCGGCACGGCTGAGTGTAAACTGCGCGATCTCGGCATTCAGATCGTTATCCTCTACGAGCAAAACGCGCAAGCCCTGGAGCGCATCACCATCGCCCGCATCCGCGCGAACTGCCTGAGGAATCTCGGAGCGTTTGCATTTCTCGAACGGCAGGCGGATGGTAAACGTCGTCCCCTGCCCCAAGACGCTCGTAAAACTCATGGTTCCGCCCATAAGCTCGACTAACTGTTTTGCGATAGGCGCGCCCAGGCCAGTTCCCGATGAGGCGCCTTCCACCTGTTGCTCCTCGCGGCAAAACGGCTCGTAGAGGTGCTGTTGGAACTCCTCGCTCATGCCAATACCGTTGTCGGCGATCGTGTATTCGTACACGGGGACGCCATCCACCGGTTCCACCTCGCGGCACACCAGACGAACATAGCCGCCCCGGCAGTTGTACTTGACGGCATTACCGGCAATATTGACCAACAGGCGCTTGAGGTGCGTCACGCTCACCCGAGCATAGGGATGATTAAGGGTCTGCTGGTCGCAGATAATTGTCACCAGACGCTCCTCGGCCTGGCGCTCCAGAATATCGCGCACTTCACAGTTGAGTGCCACCAAATTTGTGGGTACGAGGTTCAGGTCGACCTGCCCGCTCTCCAGGCGACTCATATCGAGTGCCTCGTTGGCAAGGTCGAGCAGCAGTCCCGATGCCGTCCAGATTTTCGAGCGGCACTCAGTCTGCTTTTGCAGATCGTCCGCATTGGCATCGCCAACCTCGACCATGCCGCGAATGCCGTTGATGGGCGTGCGCAGATCGTGGCTCATGCGGCGCAAAAACTCCGTCTTTGCCGAGTTGGCAGACGAGGCCTCACGCGCCGCCTTTGCCAGCTTGTCGCCATAGTCGCGCTCCTGCTGTAGCAAGTCCGTCAAACGTCGACGGTCGGCGCGGCGACGCACCATCACAACAACGGCTATAAAACCGCTGTAGAGCGCCAGCACGCCGGCAGCAACAGCCGCGACGACCTCGAAGTAACGCCGCGCCGGAGCATAGGTGTACACATAGAATTTGTGCGCTTTTCCAAATGTGCCCAAATACCACTCGCCGTCGGCGTTAATCAATTTGACCTTACCGGCCAGGCATCGATCCTTAATACCGTCGACAATGAAGACGTCCGTCGCAGGCAGATCGAATACGCCCAATACAGTGGGTTCAACGGCATTGGTCGCAACGACCTTGCCGTCGCTTTCGATCACGATATTACCGCTATCGATGGTTTCATAGCCTTCGAGCAAACTCTGCAGTCTGAGTGTATTGCTTGCAACCGCCTTCGCGCTCTGATGCCTTACCGCGATAACGATGCCCTCGCCATCCTGCCGAGTCACGCAGCCAATGTCTGCGACCGAATCATCCGCAAGCGTGATGCGGGCGGTATAGGACTTAAGCGGATGAGTTGCCACCTCCAGCACGGGTGCTTCCTTGAGATACGTAGCGAGCGACTCGTAGCCCACATCGCCCGTCGAGGACTCGGACACCAAATTGCCCGATGCGTCCGTCACGATCAGTGCGCTCACGTTGAACTGGTCGGCATATAGCTCCAGCCTTGTGTTATCCACCGAACCGTCGCGCTCCATATCGCGCGCTGCCTCTCCGGCAATCTCCATAACGCGAATCAGGTTTTTGGTCGTATAGGCGCTATTGAATGCATCGTAGGAAAGGCTCTGCGTCGCCACGTAATCGACAACGTCGGCAAAGCGCTGCTCGGCTTGGGCCGCCGTGTAACCGTAGCTCATCATGCCGGCAACAACCGAGAGCGCTATCCCCAGCAAAGCGACAAGGAGCCATGCCCCTGTCGAACGATTGCCCCGCTCCTCTACGGCGTGGTCGGGCG
>USKV01000116.1 GCA_900555355.1 uncultured Collinsella sp. | reverse complement strand
GGGACCATCGGAGTAGGGGATGGTCTCGACGACCTTGAGTTCGCCCGTGAAGTAGTCGAACTGGGTCTTCACGTAGGTGAAGCCGTTGATGCGGGCGATGATCTGAGCGGCGTCCTTGCCCAGACCGTTGAGGATAACGCGCAGCGGCTTCTTACGAGCCTTGTTGGCGTTCAGAGCCAGGCCGATAGCGCCCTCAGCGGCAGCGAAGGACTCGTGGCCAGCCAGGAAGGCGAAGCACTCGGTGTCGTCGGAGAGCAGCATAGCGCCCAGGTTGCCGTGGCCCAGACCGACCTTGCGGTCCTCGGCGACGGAGCCGGGAACGGTGAAGGCCTGGATGCCCTCGCCGATGATGGCGGCAGCCTCAGAAGCAGTCTTGGCGCCACGCTTGACAGCGAGAGCGCAGCCGAGGGTGTAGGCCCACTCGGCGTTCTGGAAGGCGATGGACTGGGTGTTATTGACGATCTCACGCGGGTTGAAGCCCTTGTCGGTGCAGATCTGCAGAGCTTCCTCGAGGGAGGCGATGCCGTTGTCGGCGAGGCACTTGTTGATCTTGTCAGCGCGGCGCTCGTAACCTTCGAACGTAACAGTCATAGTTATTTCCCTCCCTTTCTACTCGTGAACCGGGAACACGCTGGCGACGGAGTGAGTCTCCTCGTCGGTGCGCGGGTCGATGTACTTGGCAGCGTTCTCCCACTGACCATAGTGGCCCATAGCGCCAGCGATGGCCTCCTCGGGGGTCTTGCCGGCCTTGACGGCGTCGGTGAACTTACCGAGGTTCAGGAACTCGAACGCGATGATCTCGTTCTTGTCGTTGAGAGCCATGCGGGTGACGTAGCCCTGAGCGAGCTCGAGGTAACGAGCGCCCTTGGCCTTGGTGCCGAACATGGTACCGACCTGGGAGCGAAGGCCCTTGCCGAGGTCGTCGAGGGAGGCGCCCACGGGCAGGCCGCCCTCGGAGAACGCGGTCTGGCTGCGGCCGTAAACGATCTGCAGGAAGATCTCGCGCATAGCAACGTTGATGGCGTCGCAGACGAGGTCGGTGTTGAGGGCCTCGAGGATGGTCTTACCGGGAAGGATCTCGGAAGCCATGGCGGCAGAGTGGGTCATGCCCGAGCAGCCGATGGTCTCAACGAGGGCCTCCTCGATGATGCCGTCCTTGACGTTCAGCGTGAGCTTGCAGGCGCCCTGCTGAGGTGCGCACCAACCCACACCGTGCGTAAGACCGGAGATGTCGGAAATCTCCTTAGCCTGGACCCACTTGCCCTCCTCGGGGATGGGTGCGGGGCCGTGGTATGCACCCTTGGCAACGGGGCACATGTTCTCCACTTCCTGTGAGTACTGCATGCCTCTCCTCTCTATCGTGTTGGCGTCCCGTCTGGGGGCCGTGGCTGGCGATTGCCGGGCGACCCTTCGAAAGGGACATGACATGCAGCCCCTATAATACCGCGAAATGCACGGAATATTCGGCGAACGGCTCAGTTTTCGTAGCGAGAAGCGCGGAACTTTCAATTGAAACGATTTAACTTTGCGTTTTGTGGCCGGGAACTTCCGTTGAGGGGGACAGTCTTTGGCAAGCTTTTGCTCAGCTCTTGTATGCGTTGCGGGGGTTGACCTGTTGCAACGGTGCCGTTCGCCGCCTGTTTACTGCCTTTGGCCGCGCGAGTGTATTGTTTTGCGTGAATGTTTTGATGGCACGCTTCAATCGTGCTGTATTGGATGGCAAGCAGATCCCGGCGAAGGGAGCGTCATGCAGCGCGTTTGGAGAACGGTTACCGGCTTTTATCATGTCTGTGCCCGCGGTACAGGCAAGCAACTGATCTTTGAGACCGATGACGACCGCTGGGAGTTTCTGGAACTGATGCGCGACTGCTGCCGGGAGGCGGGGGTGACAATCGTGGCGTGGTGCCTTATGGGCGGCCACGTGGATCTGGTGCTTTTGGACTACGAGGACGAAATGAGCGCGGCCATGCAGCGGCTGCTGTTGACGTATGCCCGTCGGTTCAATAAACGCACTGGGCGCGCGGGCTGCCTGTTTCGTGAGCGTTTTGAGCGCCGCTCGCTCGATACCGACTGGCAGGTGATGGAGGCTATTCGCTCCGTTCACGCCGATCCGCAGGAGGCGGGCATCAGTCTCATTGAGCGTTATCCCTGGAGCAGCTTTCCGGAGCATTTGTGCGCTTACGACGGTGACGCGGCCGATGTCGCGAGGGGATTTTCTGATCCTTCTTGCGTGCTTGAGCTTTTTGGTTCTGCCGAGGGCTTTATTGCCTATTCGCTTTCGACACCCGACGGTAGCGAGCCGGCGCTGTGCGATATGAAAGAGACGGAGTGGGAACGCCACGCCTTTGCCAACAAGTTGGCGAAGCGCCTCGGGGTTCCGCTTCGCGGGGTTAAAGCCGCACCGCCGGCGCAGCGCGATACCGTTATTGTTGGATTGAACAATGCCGGCTTTACGGTGCGCCAGATTGAGCGGTATACCGGGATTGGCAAAAGTACCGTCTCTCGTATCGTGCGCGCTTATGCTCAGGTGGACGCACAGGTCGAGGGATCGAAATAAAGGCAGAAAAGAAAATGGCCGAACCGCTCTTAGTCAAGCGATTCGGCCAACGAAATTCTTAAGATTTGGGATAAATACTACTGATTATTTTGCCCTTCGAGCATGCCGTCGAGGGTGCGCCAGGCTAACTCGGCGCATTTGACGCGGGCGGGCATGTGCGAGATGTCCTGGAGCTGGGCGGCCTCGTCCAGGTCGTCCAGGTCTTCCTCGGAGAGCTGCTCGCCACGGATCATGGCGAGGAAAAGCCCTGCCAGACGACGTGCTTCCTCGACCGTCTCGCCGGTGATGAGGTCGGCCATGATATCGGCGCTGGCCTGGCTGATGGCGCAGCCGTGACCGGTAAAGGAGGCCTCCTCGATCACGTTGTTCTCGACACGCAGCTGCAGAGTGAGCTCATCGCCGCAGCTGGGGTTGATGCCGTCGTGCTCGTGCGTGGGGGCATCCATCTCGTACTTGTAGTCGGGGTGCGAGTTGTGCTCCATAAACGTGGTAGAGGTGTACAGATTACCCATTGAACGTGCTCCAAACGTGATGCAGGCCGGCGATGAACTTGTCGATATCGGCCTTGTCGTTGTAGAAGGCCACGCTGGCGCGGCAGCAGGCAAGGTTCTCGACGCCCAGCCAGGTGAGCAGAGGCTGCGCGCAGTGGTGACCGGCGCGGATGCAAACGCCGTCCATGTCCATGATGCTCGCGACATCGTGCGGGTGGATGCCCTTGACGTTAAAGCTGACGACGCCGTGGTGGTTGTCCCAATAGATGGAGCCGATGATCTGGACAAAGTCGAGCTGCATGAGCTCGCCCATCAGGTAGTGGACGAGTGCCTTCTCACGGGTCTGGATGTTTTCGTAGCCTACCGTGTTGACCAGGTAGTCAAGCGCCGCGCCCGTGGCGAAGATGCCGGCGGCGTCCTGCGTGCCGGCCTCGAATTTCTCGGGGACGGGCGCCCAGACGGCGTCTTGCTCGGTGACCGAGTCGATCATCTCGCCGCCGGTAAGCATGGGCGGCATGGCGTTGAGCAGGTCCATCTTGCCCCACAGCACGCCGATGCCCATGGGGCCCATAGCCTTGTGCGCGCTAAAGGCAAAGAAATCGGCTCCCAGATCGGCCACATCGACCGGCATGTGCGGCAGCGACTGCGCACCGTCGACGACCAGATAGCCGCCGTACTTGTGGACGAGCTTGCCGAGGTTCTTGACCGGGTTCTCGACGCCCAGCACGTTAGAAACCTGACCCACGGCCAAGATTTTGGTCTTGGGGCCCACCTTGGACAGAACTTCCTCGGTCGTTATCTGGCCGGTCTTGGTGGGGTAGAGGTAGACGAGCTTGGCGCCGGTCTCGCGGCAGACCTGCTGCCACGGGATCAGGTTGGAGTGGTGCTCCATGATGGTGATGACGACCTCGTCGCCCGGTTTGAGCACTGTGGGCGCAAAGCTCTTGGCGACCAGGTTGAGCGACTCGCTCGTGTTGCGGGTGAAGACGACCTCGTTGGCCTGGGGGGCGCCGATGACATCGGCGATCTGCTGGCGCACCTTCGCGATAGCCTCGGTGGCCTCGACGGACAGCGAGTACAGGCCGCGCAGGGGGTTGGCGTTCATGCGCTGGTAGAAGTCGCGTTCGGCGTCAAGCACGCAGGCGGGGCGCTGCGCGGTGGCGGCGCTATCGAGGAAGGCGATCTCGGGGTGCTGCTGGAAAAGCGGGAATTGTGCCTTGTAGGGATTGGTCTCGATGTCGACGGTAGGCCAGCCGCGCGAGGCCTCGTCGCTGGCGTCGAGCTCCATAGGCTCCGGTGCGGTACAGGTGTCGCATTTAACGTGCTCGGTGTCGATCATGCGAGCTCCTCTTCAAAGTTGTCGATCAGGTTGTTGCCCAGGCGGACGACGGCGGCGCGGGTGCGCTCGTCGGTCGCGGAAAGCGCGGCGTCCTCCAGCTTGGCGCGGATGAACAGGTCCTCGGCGGCGTTTTGGTCAAGGCCTCGGCAGGCGAGGTAGAACAGTTGCTCGTCGCGGACGTGACCGATGGTGGCGCCGTGGTTGCCGGCAACGTCGTCCTCGTCGCAGAGAATGACGGGGACGGTCTTGTTGTCGACGCCCTTGTTGGCCAACAGCACGGTTTCGCGCTCGGTGCCGACGGCACCCTTGCAGCCGTGCACGAGGTCGATGGTGCCGCGGTAGACCTTCTTTGACGTGCCAGTCAGCACGCCGTTGGCGTCGATCTCGCACTCGGTCTTGCGGCCGCGGTGGCGCAGCTCGTAGTTAAAGTCACGCACCTGTTCGCGGGCACCCAGGTAATCGGTATCGATGGTCACCTTGGCGGTGTCGCCCAGCAGGTCGCCGGCAAGGCCGGTGGCACTGGCGCCGGCACCCAGAACGGTGTGCTGCACGTTGACGCGCGCGCCCTCGTCCAGGAACAGGCCGGTGTCGTCGAGTGCGATCCAGCTATCGTCGAGCGTCTGCGCGCAGGCCACGTTGACGGTGGCGTACTCGTAAGCGCACACGCGTAGCACGGAGCCCACGACGCCTTGGCCGTTGACGGGGGAGTCTAGGGCGATCTGCAGGTCGAGCGTTGCCTGCGGGCGGGCGACGACGTCGATGGCGGCAATCGCAACCGCTGCATCGACACCGCTCACGCGCACGGTAACCGTGGCGTGCTTGTATGCGGACACATCGATGACGATGCGCTTGGTGGCGTGGTCGGCCAGGTAGGTATAGGCAGCCTCGCCCATGCCGGTCTCGAAGGCCTCGGCAGGGGAGAGCTCCTCCTCGAGCTTGATGGCGCCGGCCTGGTAGACAGAGGTGGCGGGCACGTCGAGCTCGGTCTCGGGCGTGATGCGGGCGCGGTCGGCGGCATCGCCGGGCGCGGAGGCGCGGCGCTCG
>USKV01000115.1 GCA_900555355.1 uncultured Collinsella sp. | reverse complement strand
ACCTTGCAGCGACTGCGGTCGCCGCGCTCCAGGCGCACAACCTTGCCGCCGATCAGATCGATTGCGGGAAACAGGATCATCGGCCAGCCTCCTCGACGATGTTGACGAAGTTCTTAAGGATGCGCTGACCCAGCGCGGAGGATTTCTCGGGATGGAACTGGCAGCCCCACACGCTGCCATGGCGCACGATGCACGGGAAGCTCCGCGTATAGTGCGTGCGCGCCAGCACATCGGCGGCATCGGCGTCGTCGGCCACCGCGTAGCTGTGGGTGAAGTACATGTTGGCGCCCTCGGCAAAACCGGCGAGCAACGGATCGGCCGCCCCGGCGGGCGTCATGTGCACCTGGTCCCAGCCCACGTGCGGCACCTTCAGGCGACTCGACTCCAAGCGCGTGCACGAACCGCGCATGATGCCCAGGCCATCGACCCAGGGGCCGCCAGACTGCTCAGGGGTGCTGCCGTCTGCAGCCATGCCCTCGTCCGCAGGCACGCCCTCGTTGCCACGCTCAAAAAAGAGCTGAAGGCCCAGGCAGATGCCGAGCAGCGGAGTTCCGGCCGCAACGGCGTCGAGCACCGCGTCCGCCTCGCCGCTCTCGCGCATAAAGGCAATCGCATCGTAGAACGCACCCACGCCCGGGATGACCAGGCCGTCGGCGCGGCGGATCTGCTCCGGGTCGTCCGACGTGCAGGCAGCGGCACCGGCGCGCGCAAGCCCGCGCACAACGCTCGACAAGTTGCCCTTGTGGTAGTCGACCACCACGATCTTCGGTTCGCCCACGCGACCCTCCCTTTTTCAATTCAAAACCTGTCCCTTTGTGGCGGTTACAGCGAGCCCTTGGTGCTGGGGATGCCCTGCACGCGGGAATCGAGCTCGCAGGCGTGACGCATCGTGCGGCCCACGGCCTTAAAGGCGGCCTCGATAATGTGATGCGAGTTGCCGCCCGCCAGCTCGCGCACGTGCAGCGTGAGCTTGGCATCGCGCGCAAAGGCGTAGAAGAACTCGACGGCCAGCTCGGTATCGAAGCTGCCCACGCGCTCGGTCGGCACGGGCAGCTCGCAGTAGGCCTGCCCGCGGCCCGAGATATCAACAGCAGCCATCACAAGCGTCTCGTCCATGGCGATCGCTGCATCGGCAAAGCGCGTAATGCCTGCCTTGTCGCCCAGCGCCTGGCAGAACGCCTCGCCCAGCACAATGCCCGTGTCCTCGACGGTGTGGTGCGCATCGACCTCCACGTCGCCCACCGCGTGCACCGTCAGATCGAACAGGCCATGGCGGCCAAAGGCGTTGAGCATGTGGTCGAAAAACGGCACGCCGGTCGAGATATCGCACGCACCGGTTCCATCCAGGTCGAGCTTGACGACAATGTCGGTCTCGCCCGTCTTGCGGGTTACCTCGGCATAGCGGTCCATCTACATCTCCTCCTTCACCAGCGCGGCAAACGCAGCCAGCACCTCATCGTTTTCCTGCGGCGTGCCTACGGTGATGCGCAGGCAGTCCGCAAGGCCCGGCGCATAGCTAAAGTCGCGCACCAAAATCGAATACTCGTCGCGCAGACGCTCGCGCACGCGCGTGGCATGTGGCGTGCGTACGAGCACAAAGTTCGCCGCGCTCGGCCATGCCTCCACGGGCAAGCCCTCGGCAGCCATCGCACGCAGAGCGGCCAGCTCGCGCTCGCGCTCGGATGCGACCTGTGCCACCACGGGCGCGTACGCATCGCGGGCACGCACGCAGGCAAGCGCTGCGGCCTGGCTCAGCACATTAACCGAATAGATCTGGCGAATCGCCGCGAACACGTCGATGACCTCGGACGCCGCGATCACATAGCCCAGACGCGTACCGGCGGCGCCAAACGCCTTGGACAGCGTATGCAGAATCACCAGGTTGGGATGCTCGGCGATAAGTCCCTGCGCCGTGGTGGCCGCGCCAAACGAATCGTCGGCAAACTCAACGTAGGCCTCGTCGACCATGACCATGCCGGGACACGCATCGCACAGCGCTGCGACAAAGTCGAGCGGTGCTACGTCGCCCGTAGGATTGTTGGGCGAGGTCACGATGGCCAGGTTGCACTCGGGCGCGGCCGCAAGCACAGCAGCTTGGTCGAGCTCAAAGGTCGCCGGGTCGCGCCACACGTCGCGCACCTCGGTCTGACAGAGCGATGCAAAGAACGCATACTCGCTAAAGCACGGCGGACAGTTGAGCAGGGTCCGCCCCGCGCCGCCAAACGCCAGCAGGTAGTTATAGAGCAGCTCGTCGCCGCCGTTTCCCACGCAGATGTTCTCGCGCGCCACACCATGCCAGGCAGCAAGCTCGTCGCGCAGGTCGTTGGACATGGGATCGGGATAGCGGTTGAGCGGTGTAGCAGCCAGGGCGGCGTCGACCGCCTCGCGCACGCCGGCCGGCACGGGATAGGTGTTCTCGTTGGCCGAAAGGTTGATGCGCGTGGACGTAAAGTTGGGATCGTAGGACTCAATGCCGGCCAAGTAGGGCTGGACGAGCTCCTTCATGCGAGACGTCAGCTCGGCCATATTAGGCCTCCTCGCCGGTCGCGCTAGCGGAAGCCAGGTCCACGCCCTCGGCGACCGTCGCGGTCGTATCGCCCGGCCAGGCGACCTTGGTCAGGTCGGCCGCGGCCAGCGACTCGGCACTCACGGCATCCTCGCCCTGTTCCAGCACACGGCGACGAAGAGCGGCGGAAAGCGCGTGTGCCCACAGGCCCTCGGCCTCGGCCAGGCGCTGCGTAGCGGGAGCGTCGGAGAGCAGACCCTCGGGCGTATAGCAAATGACGCTCGAGCGCTTAACGAACTCTTCGACCGAAAGCGGGTTGGAGAACATGGCCGTGCCGCCGGTCGGCAGCGTGTGGTTGGGGCCGGCAACATAATCGCCGAGCGGCTCGGAGCTCCAAGCGCCCACAAAGATGGCACCGGCGTTGCGAATACCGCCAAGTAGGCCCATCGCATCCTTGCAGTGCAGCTCCAGGTGCTCGGGCGCCACGGTGTTCACCGCCTCGACGGCAGCGGCCATGTCGGCGGCCACCACGATGGTGCCCTCGTTATCGAGTGAGGCACGCGTGATCTCGGCACGCGGGGACTGCGTCACTAGAATGTCGATGCCCGCCTCGACCTCGCGCGCAAACTGCTCGTCGCAAGTCACCAGATAGCAGGCTGCCAGCGGATCGTGCTCGGCCTGGGCCATCAGGTCGGCAGCGACCACCATGGGCTTGGCCGTGGCATCGGCCAGCACGCAAACTTCGGAGGGGCCAGCGACCATGTCGATTCCCACGTCGCCCGAGACAATCTGCTTGGCCGCGGCGACAAAGGCGTTGCCCGGACCGGTGATTTTATCGACACGCGGAATGGTCTCGGTACCGTACGCCAGCGCGGCCACGGCCTGAGCGCCGCCCACCATATAGATTTCGTCCACGCCGCCGAGCTTTGCCGCGGCGAGCGTGTAGGGGCTGATGAGGCCGTCCTTTTGCGGCGGTGTCACCATGACCACGCGCTTGACGCCGGCAACCTTGGCGGGAATGGCGTTCATGAGCACCGTGGAGGGATACTGCGCGCGACCGCCCGGCACATAGATGCCAGCCGCCGCGAGCGGGGTCACCTTAACGCCGAGCATCGTGCCGTCCGCACGCGTGGTAAACCAGCTCTGCTCGATCTCGCGCTGGTGGAACTCGCGAATCTGGCGCGCGGCCTTCTCGAGCGCGGCGACAAAAGCGGGATCGAGGCCTTCGAGCGCGGCATCGATCTGCTCCTGCGGCAGGCGAAAACTCTGCAGTTCAACACCGTCAAAACGCTGGCAGTAATCGCGCACCGCGGCATCGCCGTTGGCACGCACGTTGGCCACGATATCGCGGGCGGCGTCAACAATGTTTTGCGGCAGCACGCCCTTACGGTTGAGCTGGTTGGTAACGAGTCGCTCACCGGGAGCAAGCTTGATGGTCTTCATTTCGGTATCTCCTATCGGTCGAGGTTGCGTTTGAAAAACGAGATGCCGGGCAGCGGCGCCAATCGGTCCGCAGCCCGGATATGGGGGTGCCCGTGCGTGCTCGCACTATTGTGCCGAGCCCGCGACGGGCTCAAAATGTTTGTCCTTCACGGCAGCAGCCAGGCGATCGGCCAAGTTGCGAACGCGCGGATCCAAGCGCGCGGCACCTGGGTTGACGAAGAAGCGGGCCGTGCAGTCCATAATGCGGCCGGTGATGACCAGGTCGTTGTCGCGCAGCGTGGCACCCGTGGCGGTAATGTCCACGATGCGGTCGGTCATGCCGACGATGGAGCCTAACTCGATATTGCCGTGCAGCGAGACGATGTCGGCATTCACGCCGCGCTCGGCATACCAGGCGCTCGCGATGCGCGGATACTTGGTGGCCACGCGAAGCGACCCGCGACGGGCGTAGTTGCGCTCGGCCTGACCGGCGCGCCATGCGGGCTCCGCCTCAATGAAAGTGCACAGGCCGTAGCCCAGATCGACCAGCTGCAGCAGGTTGAGGTCTGCCTCGATGAGCGAGTCCCAGCCGCAGATGCCGCAGTCGGCACCGCCGCAGCCCACAAAGGCGGGCGCGTCGCTGGGACGCACGATGACAAACTCGATATCGCCGACCGTGCCCTCGCCGGCACGCATGTCGCGACCGCGCACAATCAGGTGACGGCCGGGGTCACGCAGCTCAGAGACGTCCAGACCCGCGGCCTCGAGCACGTCGAGCGTATCGGCCTTAAGCGAGCCCTTGGGCACGGCAATGCGCAGCGGGCCCTCGGCGCCACGGCCCGCGGCGTGATCGCCATCGGAAGCGGCGTCCTCGACCGAGGTGCGCGCGGCCTCCAGACGCTCGAGCGAAAAGGCGAAGCCCGCCGCCGGCACCTCGATGCCGTCGCCAAATGCACCGGTAAAGATGGAGTCGTATCGTCCGCCCGAACCGACCGGATCGAGCAGGCCGCCGGCATAGGCCTTAAAGACCAGGCCCGTGTAGTAATCAAACGAGTTCATTATGGAGAAGTCGAAGGACAGCACCTGGACGTCCTCGGGTGCCAGGCCCTCGACCAGGGCACGCAGCTCGCGCGTGAGCGGCGCGGCGATACCGGCGGCAGCCAGCAACGCGTCGACGCGGTCGAGCACCTCGGCACCACCGTGCAGACGCGGTAACTCGCTAATGGCGGCCTTGACGGCCTCGGGCTCGGCACTTGCCGCCACGCGGGCATCGAGGCCCACAAAGTCGTTGGCGTGCACGCAGCGCAGGGCCTCGGCAGCCAGCTCACGATCCTCGCATACCGCGAGCAATTCCTTAAACGGACGCACACTGCCCGCGATAATGCGCGCACCGGGAAGTGCCAGCTTGCGCACGGCCTCGGCGACCAGTGAGACAATCTCGACATCGCCCGCGGTGTCGCCCGCGCCGATGAGCTCAAAACCCAGTTGCGTAAACTGACGCGAGCCACCGGCATTGCG
>USKV01000114.1 GCA_900555355.1 uncultured Collinsella sp. | reverse complement strand
CTGCAATCTGCACGGCATCGAGTACCGGATGGCTCAGCTGCGCCAACTGTTCCTCAACCAACGCTTTGATATGGCGTTCAATCTCGCCCTCATACGCACCTGGGTCGGAACTGTCGATCCGCACGAGCCCTTGCGTAAGCCGCCAAGCAAAATCTGTATCAACCATAGGCACCTCACAGATAGTTAGGTCAACATACAGATTGTATGCCAAGAAGCGGCTCGGTGCATTTAATGGAGGGCTCACAAAAACGGGGACGCCTCTCGTGCGAAAGGCGCCCCCGCGGGCATTCAATGTCAGCGACGGGCAGGCCACATGGGGAACTGCCCGTCAGATCAGCCGGCGCTATTTGATCACGCGCACGCGATACATCGACGGAATCTGCTTGAGCGCCTCGATGGTGCTGCCGTCCAGGTGCTCGTCGGTGTCGAACATGGTGTAGGCGTTCTCTCCGGCGGACTCGTTGGTCATACGCTGCACGTTGGCGTTGTCCTTGGCCAGGATGGCCGTGATCTGGCCGATCATGTTGGGCACGTTGGCGTGCAGGCAGGCGATGCGGCTCGCGGCGCGCGCCTTGCCCATTCTGCAGGCGGGGTAGTTGACGCTGTGCGCGATGTTGCCGTTCTCCAGGTAATCCTTGAGCTCGCTGATGGCCATATCAGCGCAGTTGGCCTCGGCCTCGCCAGTGCCGGCGCCCGAGTGCGTGGTAATAAACGTGTTGGGCATCTTGACGGTCTTGGGCGTGGCGAAGTCGCAGCTAAACCAGCTCAGCTTGCCCTCGCGCAGGGCGGCGTCGACGGCGTCCTCGTCAATGATGGTTTCGCGCGCGTAGTTGATGAGTACGGCGTCGGGTGCCAGCAGGTTAATCTGCTCGGTGCTGATCATGCCGATGGTGTCTGCCTTGCTGGGCACGTGCACGGTGAGGTAGTCGCAGCTGCGGCAGAGATCCTCGAGCGTGCCCACGCGCTGCACCTCGCGGCTCAGCACCCATGCGTGCTCGACGGAAATGAACGGATCGTAGCCGTAGACGTCCATGCCCAGGTCGACGCAGGCGTTGGCGACCTTGGAGCCTACGTTGCCCAGACCGATGACGCCGATGCGCTTGCCCTTGAGCTCGCGGCCCACAAAGGCCTTTTTGGCTTTCTCGGCATCGACCTGGATCTCGGGGTCGTCGGCGTTGTCGCGCACCCAGTTCATCGATTGCACCACGCCGCGGCTCGAGAGCACCAGCATGCCCAGGACGAGCTCCTTGACGGCGTTGCTGTTGGCGCCGGGGGAGTTAAAGACGACGACGCCTTTCTTGGCGTACTCCTCGATGGGGATGTTGTTGACGCCGGCGCCGCAGCGGGCGATGGCGCGGATGCCCTTGGGCAGCCCGTAGCCGTGCAGGTCGGTCGAGCGCATCAGGATCGCGTCGGCCTCTTCGGCGGTGCTCACAAATTCGTAGCCCTCGCCAAACTCGACTTTGCCGTCTTTAGTGATGTCGTCGATGGTCTTAATCTTACGCATGGAAAAACTCCTTAGCAGGTTTTGATCTAAGCAGGGTGATCTGAGGTGGCTGGTCGGCCCGCGTGTTGCGGGCTAGTTAGATCGCGGGCTCAAACTATGCTGCGCTTCGAAGTCCTTCATGTACATGGCCAGCGCCTGCACGTCCTCCATGGTGACGGCGTTGTACACGCTGGCGCGCATGCCGCCGACGAGGCGATGGCCTTTGACGTTTTGGATCTGGTGCTCTGCCGCGTCCGCAACAAAGGCGGCGTCGAGGTCGGCATCGCCGGTGCGGAACGTGACGTTGGCGATGGAGCGGCTGCCCTCCTGCGCGGTGCCGTGGAACAGCTCGCTGTTCTCGAGCAGGTCGTAGAGCAGGTTGGCCTTGGCCCAGTTGCGCTCGGCCATGGCGGCAAGTCCGCCGGTCTGCTCAACCCAACGGAACACCTTGCCGCACACATAGATGCCAAAGGTGTTAGGCGTGTTGAGCATGGAGCCCTTGGCGGCCTGGGTCTTAAGGTCCATGTACTGCGGCGTCTGCGCAAAGGCTGGGCCATCTGCGATGAGGTCGTCGCGCACGATGACCACAGTCACGCCCGCGGCGCCGGCGTTTTTCTGCGCGCCGGCGTAGATGAGTCCGTAACGCTCGACGTCGAGCTGCTGCGACAAAAAGCAGCTCGAGACATCGGCGACCAGCGGCACGCCGCCGCAATCGGGCAGCTCGTGGAACATGGTGCCAAAGATGGTGTTGTTCTGGCAGATGTAGACGTAGTCGAGCCCGTTGCCTGCGGCCTCGGCGGCAATGCGCGCGTTGACGTCGTCCATGTCGGGGATGCGGTCGAAGTTGGTGTCCTTGGAGCTCGCGAGCAGCACGGCCTCGCCGTACTTGGCGGCCTCCTTGTACGCTTTGTTGGCAAAGTTGCCGGTCACGATGTAGCCGGCGCGGCCGCGGTGCATGAGGTTCATGGGGATGCCCGCAAACTGCAGCGTGGCGCCGCCCTGCAAAAACAGGACACGGTAGTTGTCGGGGATGCTCAGCAGGCGGCGCAGGGTCGCCTCGGCGTCATCGATGATCTGCTGGTACATGCTAGATCGATGGCTCATCTCGAGCACGGACATGCCGCAACCGCGGTAGTCCATCATCTCGTCGGCGATCTCGGCGAGCACGCTTGTAGGCAGCGCGGCCGGGCCAGCTGAGAAGTTGTGCACACGTGCCATCTTCTAGTCTCCCTCGTAGTCGTTTGAACGTTCGGGATACTTTAGCACAGTGGAGCGCCAGGCGCGACCGCATCACGGTAAAACTCGACTGCGCCGCTATGATTTACAGGATGGTTACATGGGGGAGGGGCCTTATCTGATGGCTCGTATCCGATCTGCCTCGGCTTTTGCTTGCTTCCAAGGACGCACTCGGTCGTTTACGAGGTCATCGTAGCCGCGGGCGATGGATTGCTGGACTCGTGCCCGCTCGTCGCTTGAGTTGCTCTTTTCTGGGCGGCGCCTTGATTTGTCGGGGAATGCGGGCGGTTCGTTCATGAAACAGCCTTTCAAAAAAGAAAATGCCGGGGGGGGATCCCCCGGCCCTTGACTGCCCTCCATAACGGAACGCAGCTCTTTTATACCATGCTGTGGTTGTCTAGCTCAAGTATAAAACACGAAAATATGTTCGTGTGTTTAACGTTTGAGCAATGCCTTCGATTTGCGACGTTTGTCCTGCGTCTAAATCACCGGGATATACCGTGACAAATACTCCTTTAGAGCGGGGTCGCACACATAGAGATACGTTCCCAGCATATCGCGCGTCATGAGAACGTAGTAGGCGTTGACGATGATCTTTCGCAGGTCATCGTCGCTCGCCTTTTTCTTTGCGACGGCATCTTTGAAGTTCGCTTTGTTAACGCAGACGGCTCCTATATCGGTGTCGTAATAAATGTCTGGTCCCAGAATTACGAAGCCGTAGTTGAGGTCGTAGCCCTGCACCGTGTGGATACATCCGACTTCGTTTACGGCGTTGGCGGAGTTAACCCAATCCTTTTGGCTCGAGTTCCAACGTTTAGGGATGTCCTCGATGATGATATCGAACGCGTCTTTGTATTTCTTCGTTTGCCACTTCCACGCAAAGCCTGCCGTCATACGGGATAGGCCAACTTCTTCTTCCTTGGCTTGCTGCAGAGAACAGAAATCCTCAAATCGGTTGACGATTCCAAACTGGTATCTGGGGATATCGCTGTCCGGATCCCCGGCCCGCGAATCGTAAGGCTCCGATGAAAAGAGTTCTTTGAACTTCATGCCGGTGTGCATGTACGCCTTGTTGTCGAGTAAGTCGTAGACAAAATCGAGGTATTCGTCACCACCGCGCACGCGCATTTGTGTGCTTAGGCCGAACTCTTCAGTTTCAATGCCCGCTTCTTCGAGCTGATTGAGTCGCTGCTCAAGGCCGTCCCGATTAAGTCCGGATGCACGAACCTGCTGTTTGGGGTCGTAGAACAGGTACGCCTTGTCACAGCATGTGAATATCCAGTCAACCTGGTTGCTCGAGCGCGGAAGGCCGAGGCGATCGCAGGTATTGTAAAAAGCCCCGATGCCGGCGCCGACGGTCAAGCAGTTTCCCAGTCGGTGTGCCTCGTCGACAAGCAAAATGTCATATCGATCATTCTTGGTTACATCGCTGGGGCTCAAAATGTCGCCGGGCTTTAACCCGGGAAGGAAGTGCGTGAGCTTTTTGAGCGTCTTGCCCAGAGACTCCATGGGGGTCACGAAACCGACCCGCAAACCGGATAGTTTGGGTTCGTTTTTGATTTTGAACATGAGGCTGATGGCGAGGATTGTTTTGCCTGTTCCCGGCGCGCCGTTTACGACGGTTACGCGTTCCTTCTTGGGGCCGCCGTGCTCAACGTCTTTATGTTCCTGCTCGAGACGCTTGTAAATCGTCTCAATCGTTTCGTATTGATCGGGTGTGAGCGTTTTGAAGGGCGAGAATTTAAACAGGTCAGTGTTCTCGAGTTCTTCGATGGGGTGAATCGCATAGTTTTCTTCGCGCAGTTTTGTCCACAGCGTTCGGAACTTCTGACGATATTGAGGCCGCTCAAAGTAATCGAATTGGGCATAGCCGTTGTTGCCATTGGTTACCTGGTATTTTTCGTCGGCGCAGAACAGTTCGATGAGTCTGTTTTCAAACTCAAATGTCGCTGACTGATTGAAAGTTGGGTTGTCGATCAGTAGTGTTCGATCGAAATCCTTGTCCGCGTTTGCGGCGTGTTGCTTCATGCGACGTTGATAGTTGGTTGTTTGGCCAATGTATGCTGTCTTCTTTTGACTGTTGGTCAGGATGTAGAGAACAGGCCAGCTTTCGTCATGATGAGCGCCGGGCTCTGGCGTGCCAAAGTCTTGCAGTGATTCGCTTGCCTCGAATGGCTTGGGTAGGGGAAGTGTGTATTGCCGAAGGGCGAACTCATTACTCACGGTGGCCCGCCTTTCTGTATTCGTCTGATGATGCGTTGATGGGGTAGCGCTCGCCATTGCGTATGAGTTTGGACGATAGTGCAGCTGGGAGATCGATTCCGTTGAGGTCGACAAAACGCAGGAGGAAAAGAAGTGTGTCAGCAATTTCGTCTTCGATGACTTGGCGTTGCTCGGTGTCTTCGAACATTTCTGCAATGCGATCGTTGCTCATAAAACGAAAGAGCTGAAGGAGCTCGGAGGACTCAGTTGCCATGCCGATGGCAAGCTCTTTTGGTGTGTGATATTTGCGCCAGTCGCGTGCATCACAAAAGTCCCTGACTTGTTTCGTCATGGCATCGAGCTTATCCATCGTCCGCAACCTCCCTGATGTTCTTTGTTTTATTATGGCCGTATCTGGGATTTATTGCACATCATTTGGGCGTGCGACTCATGCGGTCGCGATTGTCCAGTAGGAGTTTCACCATGAAGATCGATGTTGATGTAGACCAGCTGCGCGAGAGTCTGCTCGATCGCGCGGGGAGTGCGGCGGGCGTGGGCTTTCCGACCGCCATGCTCGACGTGATGGATATCGAGGATGA
>USKV01000113.1 GCA_900555355.1 uncultured Collinsella sp. | reverse complement strand
CCCTCTGCGATGGAGCACTGCCTTGCGACGGCCCTCGGGCTCGATGCCTCCCAGGATGCGCCGCGCGCTCGCCTCGTTCTTTCGACGACGCTTTCCGCCGATGACCTGAAGGTTTCCTCGGCCTACAGCAAAATGCCCATCTGTGCCCGCGTCCCCTCACTCAAGGAGCGGACCCCCGAGGAGCGCGAGGATCTCATCTTGAGCTTCCTGCGCAGCGAGGGATGCCGAATCGGTTCTGATGTGAAGATCAGCCGCGGCGCATACCGTTGCCTCGTGAACGCGGACTTTTCCGATAACATCGCCGGCTTGCGCGCCTGCGTGACGAACTGCTGCGCCAAAGCGTTCCTCAATCGCGAGGGCGACTACGTCGTCGTTCGCCCGTATCTTCTTCCCAGCGGGCTCCTCTCCTCCGCGCAGATCGATCAACAGCCCGACGATGGCGTTCTGATCGACGCGTCCCTGGATGCCGCCGAGAGCACAGGGCCGGTCGAGCAGGCGCTCGATGCCCTGTGCTCCCTCGATGAGCGATTCTGCGCCGGGGAGCTCTCTGTCTCCGAGCTCGTCTCGCAAGCTGTCTCCGCTGTGCGCGGCGTTGAGGATCACTTGATCTTCGACCACGGCGTCGCCTCCTCGAGGTCGCGCGCCTTCGAGCGCGTCGTGGGCGCGGTCCTTGCCGACGCAGGCTCTTCTTATGGCATCGAGCTTTCGAGGAAGGTCGCTTTTCTACTGGCCCAGGAGATTTGCCTGCAGTTGTGGCCGGGTATCGGCCTGGCTAAGCGAAAGTCTGCCTGTGCGGAGCAAATCTCCCATCTCCTCGGTGCCGTGACCTCCGAATTGCCGTTTGCCTCGAGTGTCTCCGATCAGGTCGCCGCAGACGTGGAAGGGGCGCTGGGAATCTCGCTCGATCACTTCACGAAGACGCTTCTGACGCTGTGCGTCGCATCGGAGTCTCGCGATGCGAAGGCCCTTCGGACGCTCTGCGTCATCTTGTCCCACGGCTACTCAACGGCGACGAGCATCGCCGACGCGGCGAACCGTATGCTCGGCATGCATGTGTACGAGGCTGTCGACATGCATGCCAGTTGAAGGACATCGTCGGTCCGCTCCAGCACCTCGTCGACCGCCATTCCTACTGCACCGGGGTCGTGTTCCTCGTCGACATGGGCTCCTTGGAGGAGGCCTATAAGGCCCTCGAGAACGTTACCGACTCCACTATCGGCGTGGTGAACAACGTCTCTACCGGTCTTGCGCTCGAGATCGGGGTCGGGCTGCTCGGCGGCAAGTCCATCGCCGAGGTTCTTGGCGATGCGACCGCCGCGTGCGTGACGCACTGCAAGGTGATCGAGCGCGTCAACCGCGAGGACGCCATCGTCTTCTGCTCCGAGTCCGGGGTCGACGCCGCGGAGAGGATACGCCAGCTCGTCTCGCAGAGCCTCCCGCGCACCATAGGCGCGCGCCTGCTCACGAGGCCCTTCAAGCAGCTCGTCGCGAACGGGTCGAACGACGCCGTTTTCTCCGAGCACCGCGTCTGCGCCGTCATCGGCACGGGAGACCCCGGGGTCGCCTCCATCCCCTTCGTCGCCCTCGAGGACATCATGTCGACGGCGTCCGCCTCTAAGGTCGATGCCGTGTTCGGCAGGTGGCTTGACGCTTCCGAGCTCTCTTCTTTCCACGAGAAGCTGCTCTCGAACATGACGCTGCAGAACGTCATCCGCTCCATCACCATCCTCGACCCGGAGCGGCTATTCCACGAGATCGAGAGCGCCGTGCACGAGCTTCAGCGCAGGACAGGCGAGAAGATCGGCAGCAACGCCATCATTGGGCTCTACGTCCACCTCTGCTGTCTCGTCGAGCGCCTTGTTACCAGAAACCCCATTGAGACCTACGTTGGCCAGGACCGCTTCGAGGAGGAGCGTGCCGATTTCATCGAGTCCTTCAGGCAGAGCTTCTCGAGTATCTCGACGCGCTATCGCGTAGAGGTTCCCGTAAGCGAGATCGCATATGTCTTCGACTACATAAGCGTGAGCGCCGCCCCGGCGCGAGAAGAGCGCCTCGGCTCCTCGGACCTCCTGCTCGACGAGTGACCTTCCCCGCGCCGCCGCAAGCTGACCGCGCGTCCTCAATAATCCGATAACCCCTTGCCCGGCGCGAATCCGGATAGCGCCGAGGCAGTACCGAACGTAAAACTTCATTTGATAGGAGCAAACATGAGTGTTGTTATGGCACGAATCGACAATCGCCTGCTTCACGGCATCATCGTGACGCAGTGGGCCCCGGTGTCGGGCGCGACCCGAGTCATGGTCATCGACGACAAGGTCGCCGGCGACGAGGTCCTGAAGTCCACTATGAGGATGGCGCGCCCCGCGGGCATGGCCGTCTCGATCATCTCCGAGGAGACCGCGCTCAAGAACTTCGCCGCGGGCAAGTACGACCGCGAGAAGGTCTTTGTCATCGCCAAGGAGCCCGAGACGATCCTTCACCTGGTCGAGTCGGGCATCGAGCTCCCGTCGCTGATCGTCGGCGGCTCGCTCGTCAAGGAGGGCGGCGTCCAGCTCACCCAGCGCGCCTATGCCTCCGCCGAGAACGTCCAGAGCTACAAGGCGCTCATCGCCCGCGGCGTCAAGGTGACGGCACAGTTCGTGCCCGCCGACAAGCCCGTCTCCGTCGCCGACCTCATCTAAGGAGGGATCATGGTCAACTTCACTATCCTGCAAGTCGTCCTTTTGACCCTGCTGGCCTTCATCAAGCACGTGGACTACTACGGCATCCCGATGATCTTCGTCAACTATGCCGTCTTCTGGGGCCTTATCACCGGCGTCGTCATGGGCGACTGGCAGACCGGCCTCGTCATCGGCGGCACCATCCAGCTCATGCAGCTCGGCGTCGCGGGCTTCGGCGGCTCGTCGATTCCCGACTACGGCACGATGGCCATCATCGCCACCGCCTACGGCGTGACCCTGGGCTCCGACACGGGCCTCGCCATCGGCCTGCCGGTCGGCATGCTCGGCATCCAGCTCGACGTCATCGTCAAGATCCTCAACGGCTTCGTCGTCGAGAAGTCCCAGAAGTTCTGCGACGAGGGCAAGTTCAAGCAGATGAACGCCATCCTGTGGGTCTGCCCCGTGCTCTTCGGCCTGTGCGCCGCCCTGCCCGTCTTTGTCTCCGTGACCCTCGGCCAGCCCGCCGTCAACTGGCTCCTCGAGGTTATGCCCCAGTGGTTCCTCTCCGGCCTCACCCTCGCCGGCAAGATGCTCCCGGCCGTCGGCATCGCGATGCTGCTGCGTTACATGCCCACCGGCAAGTACTTTCAGTACCTGCTCGCCGGCTTCTTCCTCTCGGCTTTCCTGAACGTGCCCATCATCGGCGCCGCCATCGTCGGCGTTGCCCTCGCGATCGCGTTCTACCAGCGTGCCGAGAGGGACACCGAGCTCGCCGCCCACGCTTCCGCAGACGCCTTCATCGGAGAGGATGAGTAACCATGGAAAACGAGAACATCACCGCCGTCGCCGAGGGCAAGCCCTCCGGCTACAAGGTCACCAAGAAGGACCTGCGCAACGCGAACTGGCGCTGGCTCATGAGCGTGTGCACCTTCAACTACCAGACCCAGCAGGGCGCCTCAGTCGCCTACGCCCTCTCGCCGGTCCTGAGGAAGATCTACACGAACGACGAGGACTATAAGCAAGCGCTCAACAACCACTTCCGCTACTACAACACCCAGCCTTGGCTCGCCGCCATCATCCTTGGCGCCTGCGTGGCCATGGAGGAACGCGACGGCCTAGCGGCGGCGGATGCCGTCCAAGACCTGAAGATCGGCACCATGGGACCGCTCGCCGGCGTCGGCGACTCCCTGCTCATGACCATGATCCCGACCATCATGGGCTCCATCGCCGCCTACATGGCCATCGAGGGCAACCCCGTGGGAGCCGGCATCTGGTTCGCGCTCATCTTGGCCATCTTCTGGGTCCGCATGCACGCCCTCGAGTTCGGCTACAAGCAGGGCGTGAAGCTCGTCACCGACTTCAGCGAGAAGCTTCCCAACCTCACTGCCGCCGCCTCCGTGCTCGGCCTCACCGTGGTCGGCTGCCTCATCGCCTCGGTCATCGGCGTCACCTGCCCGATTAGCTTCAGCTTCGGCGACGTCTCGATGGAGATTCAGCCGCTGCTCGACAAGATCCTGCCTGCCATGATCCCCGCCGCCATCACGGGAAGCGCGTATTACCTTCTTACCAAGAAGAACGCGAGCATGACGGCCCTCATCCTCGTGGTGATCGTCCTCGCGATGGTCGCCTCCGCCGCTGGCATCCTCGCCTAGCTTCGACCCAAGAGATTGGTGAATCAATGAGAAAGATAGTTGTGGCGAGCCATTCCCTTCTCGCCCAGGGCTTCAAGGACACCCTCGAGTTCCTTACGGGTAAGAGCGACGCCGTCAACGCCGTGTGCGCCTACGTGAACGACAACGGCGAGGGGCTCGACGCGGCGGTCGAGGCGGCGCTTTCGGGCACTGACGAGGTCGTCGTCCTCACCGACGCGTACGGCGGCAGCGTGAACCAGCGCTTCTCCCGCTTCGCCTCCGACCGGATCCACGTGATCGCGGGTGTCAACCTCCCGCTCGCCATGACGGTCGCGCTCGCGCGCCCCGACGAGAAACTCGACTTCGACGCCCTCGTCGACGAGGCGCGCCAGCAGATCGTCTACGTGAACGGTGCCAGTTCCGCCGAGTGCGAAGACGACGAATAGAGGAGGTCGACGATGAGAGAGTTACTTAAAGACGTGTGGATGCACGGCGGTGAGGAAAGCCGCGCCATCACCCCCGAGAACATCACGGGCGAGAAGGGCCGCGCCGCCATGTCGGCCAGCCACCTCGGTGTCGGCCGCAAGGGCTCGTGCTGCGAGACCATCACGCTCGCGGACATCGAGGGCCCCGGCATCATCCGCCACATCTGGATGACCGTCCCCGACAAGACCGCCGCCGGCAGCTTCGTCATGCGCGACCTCGTGCTGCGCTTCTACTGGGACGATGAGGAGACCCCCTCGGTCGAGTGCCCTGTCGGCGACTTCTTCTGCAACGGCTTCGGTGAGCGCGCCATCGTCAACTCGATGCCCATCTGCGTGAACCCGACGGGCGGCATGAACTGCTACTTCGAGATGCCCTTCAGGAAGCACGCCAAGGTCACGCTTACGAGCGAGCACCCCGGGTTCATTAAGTACATCTTCTACACGTTCAACTACGCGCTCACCGACGTGCCGGACGACGCCATGTACTTCCACGCCCGCTTTAACCGCGAGCGCAGCACCCACAGGGGCGTCGACTACACCGTGCTCGACGGCGTGCGCGGCAAGGGCTACTACGTCGGCACCTACATGGCCCTGTGCGCCCTGGAGCGCTATTGGTGGGGCGAGGGCGAGATGAAGTTCTTCCTCGACGGCGACGAGGAGTTCCCCACGGTCACCTCGACGGGAGCCGAGGACTACTTCGGCGGTGCCTGGGCCTTCCTCGACAGGCCGCCCCACGCGCTGCCCGAGGCGCAGTGCTTCAACACGCTGTTCGCCGGCTACCCGTACCGCTCGACGC
>USKV01000112.1 GCA_900555355.1 uncultured Collinsella sp. | reverse complement strand
GCGCAGAACGTTTGCGAGCTGTAGGCAAACGAGGGCGGGGCAAAACCTCATCGCAGGCCTACCCCGCCCTCTTTGGTACAAAGTAACCTGACCCCTTTGCACCATAGCAAAAAGGGGCAAAGCCATCTGTTGGCTTTGCCCCTTCCTTAGCTTGATTTACTCATCCATGAGATAGTAGTGGCCCAGCGCGTCGGCACCCAGGATGGCGTTTGCGACCATCTCGGGCGTCACCTCAAACGGCATGTTGCACATGGTGTCATCGGGCGCGCAGGCGGCCTCGGCAACAATCATGGCCTGCTCGCGCGTAAGCTCGGCAACGCCAAGTTCCTTCATCGTGACCGGCAGGCCCAGCTCAATGCAGAAGCCCAGGACTTCCTCGAGTTTCTCAGTCGGAGCATCCTCGAGTACCAGCTGGACGATGGTGCCAAAGGCGACCTTCTCGCCGTGATACATGCCGTGGCACTCGGGCAGCATCGTCAGGCCATTGTGGATGGCATGAGCAGCAGCAAGGCCCGAGCTCTCAAAGCCAATGCCCGAAAGCAGCGTGTTTGCCTCGATGATGTGCTCCACGGCAGGCGTGAGCGCACCCTTCTCCAGCGCGACCTTGGCCTTCACGCCATCGGCCATAAGCGTCTCGTAGCAGAGCTTGGCGAGCGCCAAGCCAGCCATGCCGCCCTTGCCGCCGGCGCAAGTGCCACCGTCGGCATCATGCGTCGCCTGGGCCTCAAAGTAGGTTGCGAGCGCATCGCCCATACCGGAAACCGTCAGGCGCACCGGGCTCGCCGCGATAACCGTCGTATCCATCAGGACAATGTTGGGGTTTGCCTTAAGGAACAGGTACTTATCGAACTGGCCGTCATCGGTGTAGAGCACCGAAAGTGCCGAGCACGGTGCATCGGTCGAAGCGATGGTGGGGCAAATGATAACCGGGGACTCCAGGTAATAGGCGACGGCCTTCGCGGTGTCGAGGATCTTGCCGCCACCGACGCCGACGATGATGTCGCAACCGTTGTCGCGAGCGAGCGCAACCAGGCGATCGACCTCGCCCTTGGAGCACTCGCCGTTAAAGTCCTCAAACAGCAGCTCGGCCTTAGCCTCGGCAAAGCCGCCCTCGATCTTGGCACCGACGCGCTTCTTGCCCGAAGGCGTCACGATGACGAGGGCCTTAGCGCCGAGCGGCTCGACATAGGAACCGAGCTTGGCGAGCTCGTCCGGACCCTGGATGTACTTGCTGGGGCTATTGAAAATTGCAGCCATAACTATCCCATTCTCTAAAAGAAAAAAGAAAGGGGCTCCGTACAGATACGTGCGGAGCCCCTCGTTACGATAACAAGAGTCGATTAGAAATCGATGTCGGTGTCGTAGTAGCAGGCCTTGAGAATCTTCTCGAAGTCGGCAGCCTTGGTCTCACGCGGGTTCTCGGGCGTGCAGGCGTCCTGCTCGGCGTTCGCGGCGATCTCGGGGAGCTTGGCGAGGAACTCCTCCTCGGAAACCATCTGCGGGTTCTCGGCGTCGACCTTCACGCCACCATTCGCGTAATCCTTGATGGACTGCGGAATGTTGAGCTGGTCGTTGAGGTCGCGAATCTTCTGGACGAGCGCGGCGATGAGCTCCTCGTTGGTCTCGCCGGGAAGGTGCAGGATCTCCTTGGCCACGTAAGCATAACGCTCGGCAGCACGCGGGTCCTTGGAGTTCCACTGGATGACCTTGCCCAGGTACATGGCGTTAGCAGCACCGTGGATGATGTGACCGTTCTCAAAGGCTGCACCGGTCTTGTGAGCCATGGAGTGAACGATGCCCAGCAGGCCCGAGGAGAAGGCGATACCGGCGATGCACTGAGCCTCGTGCATGTGCTGACGGGCCTCATGGTCGCCAGCATAGGACTTGGGCAGCCACTCGACGATCTCGCGGATGCCGTGCAGAGCGTTGGCGTCGGTGAACATAGAGGCGCAGGTGGAAACGTAGGCCTCCATGCAGTGGGTCAGAGCATCCATGCCGGTGTGAGCGCACAGCTTGGCGGGCATGGTGTAGGTGAGCTCGGGGTCGACGATGGCGACATCAGGGGTGATGTTGAAGTCGGCCAGCGGGTACTTGATGCCCTTGGCGTAGTCGGTAATGACGGAGAACGCGGTGACCTCGGTAGCGGTGCCGGAGGTAGAGGAGATGGCGCAGAAATGAGCCTTCTGACGCAGCTCGGGGAAGCTGAACGGCTGGATGATGTTATCGAAGGACTCCTCGGGATACTCGTAGAAGACCCACATGGCCTTAGCGGCATCGATGGGCGAGCCGCCGCCGATGGCGATAATCCAGTCGGGCTCGAACTCGCGCATGGCCTCGGCGCCCTTCATGACCGTCTCGATGGACGGATCGGACTCGACGCCCTCGAACAGCTTGACCTCGAAACCGCCTTCCTTAAGGTCGGCCTCAACGTCCTGCAGGAACCCGCCGCGGCGCATAGAGCTGCCGCCAGAAACGATGATGGCCTTCTTGCCCTTGAGGTTCTTCACCTCGTGGCGAGCGCCCTCACCAAAGTACAGATCGCGAGGATTGGTAAAACGTCCCATACTGTGCCTCCTAAACAAGCCCCTCTTAGACTTGCGTATATAACGGAGCACCCAATTGGCTCCGTTAGGACCGGTTTGCGCGTTGCCGGCGATGACAATGCGCGATGTCTAAACGTCTCAACGCTCAGACAAACATTATTTTACCGTTCTGGTTGGTCAGTTATTCACCTAAAGCTGACAATGATGAAACGTTTTTTCTATCCCTGAAGACTCTTGTGGGGCATTCGTACCCCAAGCTGGGCAAACGTTTTATCAGGGTTGACTACATATCCCGGGCAGGGCTGTGCCCCTCAAAAATGCGCCCCGTTCGCCGCCAAAAATCGACCGTTTACGGCACTGTGATACCACCCGCGCAACCGAGGTGCCGACATTTGTGCGACATCCGTCTTCGTGGTGCAAAGGTGCAAGTCCAAGTGCGGCACCCCCGGTGTGCCACATGCGGGTAAACTAGGACCTTATATAGAGACATTTGAACCCTAACCGCAGCAAAGGAGGCCCCATGGCATTCGATCCCATTCAAGAGGATTGCCATCGCCTCGTTCTTGAGGCCTTGCGCCGCGACAATATCCCACTCACCGACGGCCCCGCCGTCGAGCGTCTGATGGAGCAATTCACCCGCAACCCCGCGCCGCTCATCGTGCACGATCGCGACCGAGCTGGGCATCTGATCGCCAAGGTCGTCGAGGCTGTCGACTACCGCATCCCCTTTATCCCCGACGACGCCCAGGCAGAGCAAGAAGAAGCCGCAGCCGAGAACATGCTCCGCGAGGCGGCCGCGCTCGATCCGGCCAACTGGGATGCCCAGCGCATGCTGACGGCGCTCACAGCCGAATCCAACGAGGAATACGTGCAGTATCTGGTGTCCAAGTGCGACGAGGTGGAGCACGATCTGGCGCTCAAGATCGCCTCGGCGCAGGACCCCTACGAGCGTGAGGCCGCAGGCGACCTGACCCGCCGTCCCTACCTGCGCTGGCTTGCCGCCTTGGCATCGCGCGCGCTCATTAGCGGCCGCTACCGCATGTCGCTGGATGCCGCGAATCGCAGCCTGGACTTTGCGCCCAACGACCCCGCTGGCGTCCGCCATACCGCGATGCTTGCCATGGCAAAGCTCGAATACCCTGCCGAGGAGCTCAAGCGTTTTCGTTCCGCCCACTCCGTACCCTATCTTGCCAACACGCCGCTGCGCCGCCGTCCCAAGGACGCAGAGCGCGACTTGGACCCGTGGACGCTCATCGCACTGATGAGCGCAGCCTGGCGCGAGCTGGATTACGAGGGCGCCGAACACTACCTGCGCATCCTGGTGCGCTCATGCCCGCACGCAGCCGAAGCACTCTACTTCCAAACCGAGTTTCCCGATGGCATCTATGCCCGCGTCAACGTAGGTCCGGGCTCCACCGATGAGCTTGTCCTTGCCCTGTCCGAGGCGACGCCGGTGCTGCAGGAGGGCCTAGGCGCGCCCGACAACGCCAGCTTTGCCGCCTGGGTCGCCACCAACGACATCGTGCGCTCTCAGATCGACGAACGAATCCTGCGCGCGGCCGAACAGGGATTGCCGTTTAAGGGAGGAGACCTCTAATGGATCCGAGCGTCTACATCCCCGCCTATCTGGAGCGCACCTATCTGGCGTCGCACCCCGAACTCACCGATGCAGCACGCGAGCTTGTCCATAACGACATCAGCGCAAACCCCCACAAGTATGCGCAGACCGAGCATGCCCAAGCGCTGCTGTCCTATGCCGGCGTTCATCGTCATTTGCTTGACGAGCTTCGCCGCATCGAGGACATGGGCAGCGACGAGGAGTTTGAGCAGACGCGCAACCGCCTGTTCGACGATATGCGTGATGAACTGCTCAAGATCGTCCGCATCGATGCGCTGGCCGTCGATGCCCAGCTGCTCGCCATCATTTTGGCGGACACGCCCGTCGACGCCTGCCTGGGCGACCTGATGAAGCTCGAGACGAGCACGGCCGACTACCTGCAACAGAGCGTGCCCGGGTTTGATATGGAGGCCCCGCACTACTGGGCCAATAATGTTTTGGCCGACGGTGTCACCGCAGCAGACCTTACCGTGAGCGAGCCGGCGCTTATTGGCTGGCTTCACACGCTCGAGGCCATCTCGCAGCTGTGCATGGCGAGCGCTCGTTACCGCGCTGCTGCCAACTACGCCCGCCGCGTCCTTAAGGCAGAAGGTTATCCCACCCGAGCTGCCGGCACCGTGTTGCTCGCCCTCGCCCGCTTGGAAGACCAGGACGGCTTTTTTGCCCTGGCTCACCAGCTCGAGGAGCAGGTGGGGGCCGATACCCTCGAGAACTCCCCCTGGTACCTGCTCGCCCGCACGATTCTGCTGTTCAAAACAAACAAGATGCGTCCGGCGACGCGCGCGCTGCGTGAGTTCGCTAACCGTTGCGAGGGCGGCGCGTTCTTCTTGCTGAACCCCATGTACCAGACGCCGTATCTTCCCTGCCGGCCCGAGCCGCACGACCCCTGGGACCTTTCGCACCAGGCAGTTTGGGAGGCCGACGGCATTATCTCGGACACCCCCGACTTTGCCCCCTGGGCCAACGCCTGCGAAGATGTATCGCAGCTTGCCCAGGAATTTGCGCGCCGCTACGGCTTTTAGCGACGCGATCGCCCCGACCATGTCATCTATGTTAGGAACGACTTCATGAACTTCCGCTCATCTCTCGCCTGCACCTCGAGCGATATCGCCCGCTGGGGACTGCGCTCTGTCCTCAAGCGCCAGGGTGGCGTGCTTCCCGGCCGCATCGCCATGAAGATCGACCCCGAGCTGCTAAGCGACCTCGCGAGCCTGGTCGACCGCAGCGTGGTGATCACCGGTACTAATGGCAAGACCACCACCTCCAACCTCATCGCCGACGCCGTTGCCGCCAGCGGCGCCACCGTGGTATGCAACCGCGCCGGCAACAACATGGAGCCGGGCGTGGTGGGCGCACTGCTCGAAGCGCGCAGCGGCCTCAAGCGAGCCGGCGGCGGCAAGCGCGTGGGCGTTTTTGAGTGCGACGAGCTCTACACGGTGCGCGTC
>USKV01000111.1 GCA_900555355.1 uncultured Collinsella sp. | reverse complement strand
AATAAGCGCCCGAGTCCGCTCGGCGTCGCCCGCGCGGCACACTTCGTCGAGCACCACCGTTGTATCGGACAGATCTCGCTCATCGCGCGGACCCACATCCATCAGCTCCCAGGCAAAGACCATACGAGCAAAATCCTCGCGCTTTGCCGGCCCCGCCGACCCCACCAACTCCGGCGACGCACCGCTATCCACCGCAACGTCCTCAAAGGGCAGCACCTCAACGGCGCGCGCAACGGGCGCAATCGCATCCGCCTCGGCCCGCATGCGCTCCAACACCGCCGCCGTCTGATCCAACACGCCGGCGCTACGAATCAGGTATACCTCGCAGCCCGCGTCCACCTTACGCTTGCAATGCACGACGACGCGCTTCCCCGCTGCGGCATCCACCGGGCAGGGCACCTGCGGCCAGCGCTTGGGCACATCGGGACGCGCGTCGACACCCGGATAGAACCGAATCTCGAGCGTGTCGCCCGCGGCCACGGCGGCATCGAGCTCGACGGTCACCTCTTCGTGACCCACAGTTACCAAGTGGCCCACGCGCACGCCCTGGTTAATCGCACGCTCAAAGCTCATGAGCTCAGCACCCGATCGCCCCCGCAGATACGCATCGGTAAACCCGCGGTTGAACGACCTGCCCAGCTCGCGCTCGAGCACCGACACGGCAGCGGCATCCCACGAGCCATCGCGCAGCATATCGAGTGCACGACGCCACACCCGCACCACGTTGAACACGTAGTCGGGGTTTTTCATGCGCCCCTCGATCTTGAGCGACGCCACCCCGGCCCCGACAAGCTCGGGCAGGTGCGCAATGCCCAGATAGTCGCGCGGGCACAGCAGACGATCGCCCTCCACGGAAACGACGCTCTCCCCCGCCTCGTCCACCAGGTCGTACGCCAGGCGGCACGGCTGCGTACAGTCGCCGCGCATCGCCGATCGTCCACGCCGCAGGGCCGAAAACTCGCAGGCGCCCGAATATCCAATGCAAATCGCGCCGTGGCAGAACACCTCGATAGGCACGCCGGTAGCACACAGGGCGGCAATCTCGTCGACCGCCAGCTCGCGGGCGGTCGTCACGCGCTCGA
Source organism: uncultured Collinsella sp. (assembly GCA_900555355.1). GTDB lineage: Bacteria > Actinomycetota > Coriobacteriia > Coriobacteriales > Coriobacteriaceae > Collinsella. The sequence goes on along the minus strand of USKV01000111.1, from coordinate 4,541 downwards.
CCCCGAGCTCGTCTGCAGCCAGGCGCACGGCGCCTTCGCTATGGACGCCCGCCTGCGTGGACAGGTGAATCTCGACCCCGGGAATCGCCGCGCGCAACGCGCAGGCCAGACCGGCATCCGCCACGATCAAGGCATCGGCACCCAACTCATGCGCATGCGCCCCCAGCGCCACCGCGTCGGCCAACTCGTCATCGAACACAAACACGTTGAGCGTCACGTATACACGCACGCCGTGCGCATGCGCCACGACGCAGCCGCGCAAAAACTCGTCGTCGGTAAAGCCGTGTGCGCTCACGCGGGCGTTAAACCCGCCCAGGCCCGCATAGATAGCATCGGCGCCCGCTGCAATCGCCGCGAGCATCTGATCGAGTCCCCCGGCAGGCGCCAGCAGTTCGGGCAGCGCCGCCTCGGCAGCCCCCGGCTCTTTATCGCATTGTCCGCTCGGCCCCATCGTCCGAATCGCCATCGGCAAACTCCTTACCAACAAGGTATGCATTCACTCTGAAAAATGCCGTCATCCAGCATACACGAGGCCTTACGCGCCTCGTTTGGTTTATCGTGTAATAACTTATGTCCATCCTGTCCCAGCGGCGTATCCGCCGCGCGGCACGACATACCTGGAGGTCAATATATGGGTCCTCGCCAACGACAGGGACGCAGTCGTTCCAAGACGCATGCCCTGCCCATGATCCTGCTCTCGTTCTTGGGCTTTTTGCTCATCGCGGGCGTAGCGTTTGGCATCGGCATGATCGGCAACGTCAATCGTTGGCTGTCCGATCTGCCCGACTACACCGACGCCAACGCGTATCTGGTGAGCGAGCCCACCGAGATCGTCGACTGCAACGGCAACAAGATCGCGAGCTTCTACACGCAAAACCGCAAGTCCATCACCAAGGACGAGGTCTCCCCCTACGTGCTGCAGGGCACCGTTGACGTCGAGGACGAGCGCTTCTACGAGCACGGCGGTATCGACCTGTGGGGTATCGCGCGTGCTGCGGTGGCAACCCTCGGCGGCGGGCACGAAGGCGCCTCGACTATCACCCAGCAGCTGGTGCGCAACACCATCCTGCAGGAGGAGCAGTTCGATTCGACCATCGAGCGTAAGGTGCGCGAAGCCTATATCGCCATCAAGATGGAGGAGATGTACTCCAAGGACGAGATCCTTATGATGTACCTCAATACCATCTATTACGGCCACGGTGCCTACGGCATCGAGGCCGCAGCCGAGACCTATCTGTCCAAGAGCGCCGCCGACCTCACCCTGAGCGAGGCCGCGCTGCTCATCGGCCTTCCCAACTCGCCTTCGCAGTACGACCCCACGGTCAATCCCGATCTGGCACTGTCTCGCCGCAACAAGGTTCTCGACAACATGCTGCGCCTGGGCCACATCACCCAGGAGGAGCACGACGCCGCGCAGGCAGAGCCCATCACCCTCAACGTAACCGAGATTTCGGGCAGCGGCGTCGACGTGTATTCGCAGCCCTACTTTGTCGCCTATGTTAAGCAGCTGCTGGAGCAGGAGTTCTCCACCGACGTGCTGTTTAAGGGCGGCCTAACTGTCAAGACCACCATCGACCCCACGATGCAGCAGACTGCCGAGGAGGCCGTGCGTGCCCAGCTCGACACGCTTTCGCTCGACGGCCTGGACATGGGCATGGTCGTCGTCGACCCCAAGACCGGCTACATCAAGTGCATGGTGGGCGGCTACGACTATAACGCCGACGAGAACCACGTGAACCACGCCACGGCCAAGCGTCCTGTGGGCTCCACGTTTAAGGCCTTTACGCTGGCCACTGCCATCCAAAACGGCATGAACCCCAACGTCACCCTCAACTGCAACTCGCCGCTCAAGGCCAAGGGCACCACAACCGAGGTACAAAACTACGCCAACCAGAGCTATGGCAACATCACGCTTAAGCAGGCGACGGCATACTCCTCCAACACCGGCTACATCCAGGTGGCGGAAGCCGTCGGCAACAGCAAGATCATCTCGCTCGTCAAAAAGCTCGGCATCGATCCTTCTAAGGACAATATCGAGGACGTTCCCGTCATGACCCTCGGCACCGGCTCGATCTCGCCGCTCGAGATGGCCGCCGCCTACGCGACGTTTGCCAACGGCGGCTACTATCGCCAGCCGATCGCCATCACCGAGATTGATTCGCGAACCGGCTCGGTACTGTACCAGCACACCGACAATCCCTCACAGGTGCTCACCGAGGGCGAGGCCGCCGCGGTCACCGATGTTCTGTCCGGCGTCATGAAGGGCAGCGGTACGGGTGCTGCCGGCGCCCTGAGTGTCAACCAGCCCTATGCCGGCAAAACGGGCACCACCGACAACACCACCAACCTGTGGTTCTGCGGCTATACCCCGCAGCTGGCATGCGCCCTGTGGACCGGCTACTCCGCAGGTGAGATTCCCATCCAAAAGTACGGCACGGACCTGCTGGGCGACAGCACCAACCTGCCTGTCTTTAAGCGGTTTATGAACACCGTTCTGACCGGTACCGAGCGCGAGGAGTTTGCGACCGGAACGGCGCCCACCTACAAGAACAACAGCGTCTGGAAGTTCTACGGCACCAACAACACCAAGAAGTCGGAGAACGACGACAAGGACAAGAACGAAGAGGAAGAGGAGGAGGAAACCACCACAACGACTACCACGACGACCACGACCACCGAGACCACGGGCGGCGACACCACCGGCGGCACCGGTACGACCGGTGGCTCGACGGGCGGCTCCACTGGTGGTTCGACCGGCGGCGATGGCGGCACGCCTACGCCTACGCCCACTCCCGACCCCTCGCCCACGCCTGACGATACGGTCGGCTAAGAAGTACGCGACTAAAGCCAACAAGGCCCCGAGCAGCTTATTGAACTGCTCGGGGCCTTTTAGTTTGAAGCGACCTGGTGGGCGGTCTTTATACCGGCAAACAAAAAGGGGTACCGACCAACGTCGATACCCCTTACAAGCCACTATGTCAGCGCACACAATGCCGAGCGCACGACCCGCACGCCTACTTGCGAGAATTGCTCAGCTTATTGATCAGCGCCTCGAGACGCTCGCCGTCCTCGGCCGTCTGGGCAATAACCAAAATCGTATCGTTGCCGGCAAGCGAGCCAAGCACATCGGGCAACTCTGCCGCATCAACGGCGGCGGCGATGCCGGAAGCCGTGCCAGGCTGAGCCTTGATCATAACCAGATTATCGGTACGCAGAACGCCCGTTACGAGCTCGGAAACCATACGCTGCAGGTGCAAGTCCTCTGCCAGAACATAGATGCCCTCAGGGAGCTTACGCAGCCCCATATCGGCAATATCGCGAGAGACAGTCGCCTGCGTGCAATCAAAGCCCATAGCACGGAGCTCATCAACCAGCACGCGCTGCGTGCGGACATCCTTATTGCGCACAATATCTCTAATGGCATCCTGGCGCCCATTGCGTTTTTTAGCCATACAAAACCTCACTCCATAGATGGCGGAGACAATCAATCAGTAATTGAATAGTTTAGCGCTATTTGATGGTATTTGTGAATAAGAACGCATTTCGAAACAATTCCATGCAAGATTGTTTCGAACATAGCCGTCTTAAGCAGTTTTGACGCCCGTCCGGTTAAAAAAAGCGGCCAGGTGCGTATACATCACGCAACGCGCAGGCTTGGCACTGGCAATCGGTCCAAACAACAGGCCGAGTCCACGATGGTTATCCTTGAGTGCCGCGGCCATCTGACGAGTTCGAGATGCTTCGAGCATATCACGCATTCGAGCGGAACGCTCAATTGAAGAAACCCCATGCGGGCTCAAGCACAAATTTTCGATGCAGGCGACCAGCCCGGCGAAGTAAAACATATGGCTCGCAACCTTTAGCTGCGTGCCATCGCTCACCTCTGCAAGCGAATCAGTAAGCTCGTCGAGCGCCCGGGCGTCATCGGTAAGCTTGGCAAACAATGTGGGGTCAAAAGCATCTGTAAGCTGTGGCGCTACCGCATGGAAACAAGCGCCACCGCACCCGGATATGCGTTGCGCCTGCGAAAGGGCGCATGTCATAAACCCAATCGAGCGAAGCGCACGGCCGCGCGACAAACACGTCTCGAACAACGAGCGGCTGTACATCACACCGGAAGTCTGGGCAATCAGGCCGCCGGAAATCATCTGAGACAGACCAGCCGCCAAAGAAGCACGGCCATCGATCGCAAGAGAGCTGGCATCCAGCACGCGCGAATGGCGCTCACGATGAGCGTCATAGCGGTCGAGCGATGCTGTGGGAATCACCATGTCTGCCGCAGCATCGCACGCAACATCGACCATCTTGGAAAGGGACTGTGGGGCAAACCACTCGTCGGCGTTCATGGCAACAATCTGCAATCCACGCGAGGCGGCAAAACCGGCCCTGAGACATGCCCCGCGCGCCGAATCCTCGACGTCAATCAAATCGATGTGAATATCCCTGTCCGCGGCAACTTCGAGCGAATGGCGCACGCCCGGCGCAACGTCGCGACAAACCACGACAATTTGCAGGTCATAGAGGTCTTGGTTCTGGACGCT
>USKV01000110.1 GCA_900555355.1 uncultured Collinsella sp. | reverse complement strand
TGCCGTCGGTGATGCCGGTGTTGACGTTGATGCCGTGGAACAGCCGCTCCCGGTGGTGGGGCGCGGTGCTGTCGATGGCCTCGGGCGGGACACCGTATTGCCGCAGCGCTTCAGCCTTGGACAGCTGCTGCCCGGCGGCACTGGGCTTGAGGAACTTCTCATCTGTATCCACAGCCAATTCGCCGCCCTCGTACTCCCAGTCCAGCCGGGTGTACTGCTCGTCTGCATCGATGATCTGCTTCCGGGCAGGCTCGAACATGGCCGCGCCCAGTTCGCTGTCTGGCTCAATGCTGTTGACAATGGGGGTCACAAAATAGCCGACAGGGAGCTTTTCCAGCCCGGTCAGATATGCGACAGGCTGGATCTCGTCCCACTCCGGGCGGATGCTCAGATCCTCCGGGCTGCCCAGACTGTCCTGTGTTGCGCTGCGGAAGACGAGGTTTACCACCTTGATGCAGGGAAACTGCGTAGGCGGGTCAAGGTCGGAATCCTCCAATTGGGCCAGCTCTTCCTCCCGCAGATCCTGACGGCGCTCCAGAACGTGCATCCACTCCAGCCGGTGGTAGTAGTTCTCGTCATCCTGAATGGTGTCGATGAACACGCCCTCGGTCAGGTTGTCCTCTACGTCGTGGGCTACGGGGAAATACCGGGATGCATTGCAGAAGGTGACCCCTAGCTTGCTGCCGCTCTGGTAGGGCTTCCAGATGCCGCTGCCCAGCGCCAGCGCCACCGTGAAAATGCGCCGTCTGCGGGGCGTGATGACCCGCTGCGGCAAGGTGGGCGTGGAAGTGAAACAGTATCTGCTCCCCGCCGACGCAGCACAGGACGACCTGCTGAAGGTCATCGCAGAGATCAACGCCGACGATGCCATCCACGGCTGTCTGCTGTTCCGCCCGCTGCCCAAGCAGTTCGATGACCGCACCATCCGCGCCGCACTGGCCCCGGAAAAGGACATCGACGGCATCACCGACGGCTCGCTGGCCGGGGTCTTCACCAACAGCGCCATCGGCTACCCGCCCTGCACGGCACAGGCGTGCCTTGAGATCTTGAAGTATTATCAGGTGCCCCTCTCCGGCAAGCGGGCCGTGGTGGTGGGCCGCAGCCTTGTGGTGGGCAAGCCCGCCGCCATGATGCTGGACCGGGAAAACGCCACCGTCACCCTCTGCAACTCCCGCACCCGGAACCTCCCTGCCCTCTGCCAAGAGGCGGACGTCGTGGTAGTCGCCATGGGCAAGCAGGGCGCCATCGGCGGCGAACATCTGCGGGCCGGGCAGGTCGTGGTGGATGTGGGCATCCATGTGAACGACGCGGGCAAATTGTGCGGTGATGTGCGCTTTGCCGAGGCGGAGCCTGTCGTGGATGCCATCACCCCCGTGCCGGGCGGCGTGGGCGCCGTGACAACGGCGATTCTCGCCAAACACGTGATCGAAGCGGCCGAGCGCGCATTGAAATAGGCGTTTTGGGCTGTTTGAGGGGTTAGTTCTATACCCCGTGGACAAAAAATGCCAAATATGAGTACTGTTGCTAAGTGAATAGCATTTACATCCTAAAAGATAATGAACATAGCCTTTAGTATGTTCATTAAAATTGGCTCCAATATGCCTTAAACCAGTCAGGTTGGCTGTTTAGGGGGCTGTAGGGGTCGCCCGAACGTCATTTTGGGTGGTTTTGCCTGCTACTAAAATGGTAACAGTACTCATATTTGCCCTTTTTTGCCCACAGACCTTTGAGGGTGCGGCGAAAAGGGCTTGTTTTGATTGTTTGGGGCAGGCACGAGGCGCGGAAACGATGTCTGGAGCGACGGAGCGGCCTGGAATTCATCCGTAGAGGTCTTCATTGGCTGCGCCAGGAGTGTCCCTAACTGCCGGAGGGGGTGTCTGCCGTGGCAGACACCCCCTCCGGATGTGGGAAGTTTGCGCTGCAGGTTACTTGTCGGTGCCCAGCTTGTGCGGCTTGAGAGCGAGCGCATTGACGAGTGCGTCGGTGGCAGACTTGACGGCTGCCGGCTGCGGATCGTTGACGTGGTCCTCGGGGTGCACAGGCAGGTCTTTCTTGACCGCATCGTGGATCAGGCTGAGGTACTCGGTCACGCCGGTGGCCGACAGATGCGTGCCGTCGCCGTCGAACAGGTCGTTGCGGTTGGCACTGTATCCGTACCAGTCGATAACGCGTACGTTCTTGTAGCGCGTAGCGGCGTTGGCGATGGCCTGGTTGGTAGAGCCAACCCACGGCTGCGGGCTGCGCGTGTTCACAAACACCACAATACGCTTATCTCCCGCATCGGCCATGATGGCGTCGATCTGATCGTCGGTTACCAAGCCGTTGGTGCCCAGCGCAAAGACCACGATCTTGCCGGCAAGGTTCTGTTGGAGATAGCCCTCAAATGTCGCGCGGCCCGCATCAAATTGGCGGCCCTTTTCGGCATCGATATGGCTGTGCGGGAACACGCCGTCAAAGGAATCAACGGCGCGCAGCGACACGGAGTCGCCGATCATAAGCAGATCGTAGGAGCCATCGGGGAAGCCGTCGTTGTCCTTGTCGGTGTCATCGGCCGCCTGCTGGTCGGTGGGCGCGGTGTTTTTGGCTTCCTTGTTCAGAACTTCGGCGCCCTCGCCGCTCAGCGCAGACGTCTCGGGCACAAAGATCAGGCCGCCCAGTGCAACGACCAACACGACAGCGCAGGCTGCGCAGACGGGGACGTGCGTGCGTGCCCAGTTGGCGGGCGTGGTGGTGCCATCGCGGAATTCGGCGACGGTGCGCCCAAAGGCGCCCTTCCTAAACGGAGTCTCGATAAAGCGATATGAGCATTCGGCCACGGCGACCACCACAAGTACCTGCAAGATATACTGCCACCAGGGCGTGTCGTTGATGTTGGCGACCGGGTTCATGAGCAACAGCAGCGGATAGTGCCACAGGTAGATGCTGTACGAGCGCTTGCCAACCCACACGAGTGGCTCGGCGGACAGCGCGCGGGCAACCATTCCCTGGGGCTGCACGCAGGCCGCGATGACCATGAGCGTGAGGATGGAGCATAACAGCGTGCCGCCGCGATACTGGAACGCGGTGTAGCCGTTGGTGAGCGCGACCATGGCGGCAAGGCCAACCAGGCCCACGACGCCCAACACATCGATGGATGCGGGCGAGGACCAAAAGCGCACGAGGGCGCTCGGCTGTGCCGGGGCGGTCTCGGCTGCTTCGTCGGCCTTCTCGCCAGGCTTGCCCTCGGCGCTCTTGCCGCGCTTGGCGGCGCCAGCCAGGCGATTGAGCCCCAAACGATGTGCGAGACGCACCGGCGCAAGGTCGCGATCGGGGATAAAGGCCATCCAGGCACCCAGCAGCAGCGAGAACACGCGGGTGTCGGTGCCGTAGTACACGCGGCTGGGGTCGGCGGCAGGGTTGTAAAGCACCATCATGGCGAGGGCAGATACCGCGGCAAGGCCCAGAACCACGCGGCGCGTGTTGGGCTTGCTCACATGCATGGATACCATGGCAAACAGCAGTGGCGGCCAAATCAGGTAGAACTGTTCCTCGATGGCAAGCGACCAAAAGTGCGTGAGCGGTGAGGGGTCGCCCAGAGCATTGAAGTACGAGACGTTTTGGGCAATCTGCCACCAGTTGTTGAAGAACAGCAGCGACGGCAGGATGTCGGGGCGCATCTTGGTGAGCATCACGTGGTTGAAGACGGTGCACAGAGCACAGGTCACCACCACGACGGTCACCACGGCGGGGACCAGGCGACGGATGCGGCGGATCCAGAAGCTCTTGAGGTCGATGCGGCCGGTCTTAGCGACTTCGTTGAGCAGCAAGCGCGTGATCAGATAGCCCGAAAGCACAAAGAAGATCGTGACGCCGAGCAGGCCGCCCTGAGCCCACGTGAGGTTGAGGTGATAGAGCACCACCGCGACGACGGCAAGCGTGCGAAGGCCGTCAAGGGCAGGGATGTAGCGGGACTTGGGGCGAGCAGGCGTCTGCTCCGCGGCGGGAGTGTTAGCGCGGCCCGCGTTGTTGGCAGAAGCGCGATGGGGGCTCGCGGTGCGTCGCGGCTCGTTGGCACGGCGTTCGTCCTTCACGCGTTCGTGCGGCGCCGGCTCGTTGCCCGTGCGGCGTCGACCGCGCGAGCCCGATTGCGAGAATTGTTCCATAAAACATCATCCAATGACGAGAATAATCAGCACGTATTCATTGTAGCTGCCTGCTCCTGTGAATGCTTGCTGCTGGCGCAACCTCAAGGGTGCGTTCACATCAAAGTGAACTAAAGTTATAGAGGTGCGAAGGCGCGCAATCGACGGTCGACGGTGGGTGCAAAGCCCGCAGATGAGGAGGTTTCCATGGCAGATCGCGGCATCGTTGCGGTGTTCGGCAGCATGAACATGGACCTTTCGGTGGCGTGCGAGCGCATACCGCGTGCGGGCGAGACCGTCGGCGGCAGCGGGTTTATCACCAACGCCGGCGGCAAGGGCGCCAATCAGGCCGTAGCTGCCGCGCGTATGGGCGCGTGCACGCACATGATCGGCGCGGTCGGTCGCGACGCGTTCGGCGCGTCGCTCGTGGCGAGGCTCCAAGACGCCGGCGTGGACTGTGACTTTGTGGTGCATCGCGATGACGTGGAGACGGGAACGGCGACCATCATTCGCTGCAAGGGCGACAACCGCATCATACTGTCACCGGGCGCCAACCATGCGCTTGCGGGCGCGGACGTTGCCTGCGCGCTGAGGCGTCTGGTGGCCCATGAGCTCGACGGCGACGCCAGCGAGATTGCCCCGGCTGCCGGAAGCGTCTTTATCGCCCAGGGCGAATGTGACCTTGCGGCGACGGCCGAGGCGCTTGTTTGTGCTCACGAGCTGGGGTTCTATACGGTCTTTAATCCAGCGCCTGCCTGCGAGCTGCCTGCGGAGGTCTGGCCTGCGGTCGACCTGGTCTGCCCCAACGAGACCGAGTGCCAGGTTCTGACGGGCATTCTGCCCACGGATGATGCAAGCTGCGTCGCGGCGCTCAATGCCCTGCTCGCCAAGGGTGCCGGAGCTGCGGTCATCACGCTGGGCGGCGCCGGCTCGGTTACGCTCGGCGATGGCGGTGAGCTGCTGCGCATGCCGGCACTTTCGAGCACGGTAGTCGATACCACGGCCGCCGGCGATACGTTTATCGGCGCGTTGGCGGCGGCTCGCCTAGAGGGCCTGCCGCTCTTTGAGTGCATGGCCGCGGGTGCTCGCGCCTCGGCGGTGACGGTGTCGCGCCTGGGCGCTCAGCAATCGATTCCCACGCGCGCCGAAGTTGAACATTGGTTTGGTTAAACGATAAAGACGGAGAAGCGGAGTAGAACAATGGCAACCAAGAAGCTGATCCTTGATCTGGATATGGGTGTGGACGATGCGATGGCGCTGGCCTATGCCATCGCGAGCCCCGAGGTGGAGCTCGTGGGCATCACCACGTGCTTTGGCAACGTGCGCGTCGAGCAATCGGCGCACAACTGCTTGGCGGTGCTCGATCTGCTGGGTCGCCCCGAGGTTCCGGTGTACCTAGGCGCCGATCGTCCCATTAAGGCGACTGAGCCCTATACACCGCCGGCGTCCACCACGCTCATCCACGGCAAGAACGGCATTGGCGGGGCGAGCGTGCCCGCGTCGCCGT
>USKV01000109.1 GCA_900555355.1 uncultured Collinsella sp. | reverse complement strand
AAATCATTCCGCAGCGCGAAGGCCCCTTGTCCGTCGCTCCGTAGGAGCAGGGCAAGGGGCCTTCATGCGCGAGGACGATTTTGAGGGAACACCCCGACCGCCCCGGACAGGTAATGGGAAGGATGTCTACAGGTACTCGATTTGAGCGCCTTCCGTGTCGCACGTTAGAATATGCGTCTCACATTTGGGGAACTGCTCGCGCAGCTTGACCTGCAGGAACTTTGCCACGATGGTGTCGTCAGTCACGGCCATGAGGGTCGAGCCGGAGCCACTGATCCAGATGGTCTTGGCGCCTCCGTTAAGGCAGGTGTCGCGCACGGCGTTGTAGTCGGGGATGAGGCGGCGGCGATAGGGCTCCTGGATGCGGTCGTCGTTGGCGGCGGCAATCAGGTCAAGGTCGCCGGTCTCCAGGCCGCGCGTCATGCCGGCGATGCGTCCCATTTGCCATACGGCGGTGGAGAGTGGAATCTCCTGCGGCACAACCTTGCGGGCCTCGCTCGTATGCACCTCGTAGGGCGGAATCACGGTAATAAAACGCAGGCGATCGCTCACCTCGTAGCGCAGGCACTGGGGGAGCGAATCGGTCGGCGTAAAGGAGCAGACGGCGCCGCCCAGGATGGCGGGGGCGACGTTATCGGGATGGCCCTCGACCTCGGTGGCAATGCGGACGAGCTCGGCACGGTCGACGGTGTGGCCCGTCAGCGCGGCGGCCGCCATGATGCCGGCGACGACGCAGGTGGAGCTAGAACCCAGGCCGCGGGCGACGGGCACGTCGGTCTGAATGTCGATAGCAACGGGAAAAGCCGGCTCGCCCCACGCGGCCAGAGCATCGACAAAGCTCACATAGACCAGGTTATTCTCGTTTTGGAACTCCTCGGGGCAGCCCGTGATGGTGAGCTTGTCGGTGCGCTCGAAGGTGAAGTGCGAGTAGAGGCTGACGGCCATGCCGAGGGTATCGTAGCCGATGCCCAAGTTGGCGCTCGTTGCTGGGACGGTGATTTTGATCATGTGAGTCCTCCTGGCGTGCCTGGCTGTTTAGTTCGCTGCTCGGGCAGTCCTGCGCAAGACGGAAAGCACATTAAGTGCTTTCCTTTGCGTGCGGAACTCGCGACGAACTAAACAGCCAGGCACGCTGTGCGCGTTCGTCATCATCCCGGGGGTTATCTGATGAAAGAAAGTGCGCCGGCTTTCGCCGGCGCCTTATAAGGGGTTTTAGTTGGAAGCCATCTTTTTTGCTGCAGACTCTACGTAGTTGGCCATGTCGGCTACGTCGCAGACGTCTTCGAAGCGGACGGGCTTGGATTCGAGTTCGGCGAGCTGGGTCGGGGCGACCGTGTTGGTGGCCTGCTCGAGTACACGCATAGCCTCAAAATCATCTTCGGGAACGTCGAGGCCCAGGGCGTCGCAGCAGGCGCGCGGGAACTTGTAGGGGCTTGCGGTCGAAAGCAGCACGCGGGCCTTGGCACCCTCGGCGGGAGCGACCTGCTCAAAGACGTGATAGCCGCAAGCAGTATGCGGATCGATCACGTAGCCGTTCGCATCCCAGCAGCTCTTGATGGCAGTGCGGACCTCGTCCTCGCTGGCCCAACCGCAGCCAAAGACGCTCTGAATCTTTGCGAGCAGGTCGGCAGGAACCTCGTAGCGACCAGTCTGCGCCAGCTGCTCCATAAGTCCGGCAACAAGCTCGCAGTCGCCATTGGACAGGAAGTACAGCATGCGCTCCAGATTGGAGCTAATAAGGATGTCCATCGACGGCGAGATGGTCGTGAAGAACGGGCGGTTACGGTCGTAAACGCCGGTGGTCAGGAAGTCGGCAAGCACGTTGTTCTTGTCGCTCGCCACGACGAGCTTGGCGACGGGCAGACCCATGCGCTTGGCGTAGTAGCCGGCCAGGATATCGCCAAAGTTGCCGGTCGGTACGCAGAACTCCACGGCGTCGCCGGCCTCGATGGCGCCGGCGCGCAGCAGCTGCGCATAGGCGGCAAAGTAGTAGACGACCTGCGGTACCAGGCGGCCGACGTTGATGGAGTTGGCGCTCGAAAGCACCGTGCCGGCGGCCTCCAGGCGCTTGGCAAGCTCCTTATCGGCAAAGATGCGCTTGACAGCACTCTGGGCGTCGTCGAAGTTGCCGCGGATGCCGCACACGGCGACGTTGTCGCCCTCCTGCGTGGACATCTGCAGGTTCTGGACGCGGCTAACCTTGCCCTCGGGATAAAAGACGGTGATGCCCGTGCCCGGAGCGTCAGCAAAACCGGCGAGCGCGGCCTTGCCCGTGTCGCCCGACGTGGCGGTGACGATCATGATGCGCTCAGCTCCGCCGTCCTTGGCAGAGGTGCGGGCCATGAGGCGGGGGAGCATCTGCAGGGCGACGTCCTTGAAGGCGCTCGTGGGACCGCCAAAGAGCTCCATCACATAGGTCTGAGGGGCGTCAGCGCCCGGCGCAGCGTCGAGTTTGACGAGCGGCGTAACCTCTTCACTCGCGAACGTGCCGCGGTATGCCTCGTCGACACACGCCGAAATTTCTTCGGCCGTGTAATCATTCAGTAACATTCCCAACACATCTTGAGCGATTTCAAAGTACGATTTATCTGCAAGCGAGCTGATATCGACCTGCTGGGTGCCGAGCTCGTCCGAGACAAACAAACCCCCGTCGGGAGCGATGCCGGTGCGGATTGCCACCTTACTTGAGCACGATAAAGTGCGTCCTCGTGTACTATGATAAGTTCCCATATAACACTGCTCCTCGGATGCCTTGGTCCCAATCGGTGAAACCATGGTATCAGAGCGCGCAAAACAGGTTTGCAGAGGCTTTTAGAAAGGTAACCTCAAGCCCATGATTAAGATTGCCAAGTTTGGCGGCTCGTCGGTCGCCGACGCCGAACACTTCAAGAAGATCAAGGCCATCGTCGATGCCGACCCTGCCCGCCGTTTTGTGGTGGTTTCCGCCTGCGGCCGCCGCTTTAAGGGCGACACCAAGGTGACCGACCTGCTCTACCTGGTTAACGCGCACGTTAAGTACCACGTGTCGTGCGAGGAGCTGCTCGAGGACATTGGCCAGCGCTACTTTGATATTGCTGACGAGCTGGAGCTCGCCTATCCCATTCGCGAGGAGTTCGCGGCCTTTGCCGAGCGTGCTCGCTCGGGCGGTTACTCCACCGAGGAGCTTGTGAGCCGTGGCGAGTACTTTACCGCCCGCCTGATGGCCGAGTACCTGGGCCTACCGTTCTTGGACGCCGCGACGGTTGTGGCGTTCCATCACGACGGTACGCTCAGCATGAATCGCACCTCCGAGCTGGTGCAGGAGTACGGCCAGCAGGGCGGCTTTGTTATGCCCGGTTTCTACGGCGCGACGCGTGAGGGCCAGATCAAGCTGCTCGACCGTGGCGGCGGCGATATCTCGGGCTCGATTTTGGCTAAGTGCCTGGGCGCCGACCTTTACGAGAACTGGACCGACGTCTCGGGTTTCTACTCTGCCGATCCGCGCATTGTTCCCGAGGCTCAGCCCATTGCCCGCGTTACCTACGAGGAGCTGCGCGAGCTTTCGTACATGGGTGCAAGCGTCCTGCACGAGGAGGCCGTGTTCCCCGTGCGCGAGGCGGGCATTCCGCTGGTCATCAAGAACACCAATGCGCCGCAGGACCCCGGCACCATCATTAGCGAGACGGCTGACGAGGGCGAGGCGGAGCCCATCATTACCGGCGTGACCGGCAAGCGCGGCTTTGTCGCCATCAACGTTGCCCGCGACCGCACCAAGCCCCGTGTCGGCTTTATGCGCCGCGCGCTTTCGGTCTTCGAGCGTTATGACGTTTCCGTCGAGCACATGCCCACCGGTGTCGACCGCTTTGGCGCCGTGGTGCAGGAGCAGGACGTTCACGATTCGCTGTACTCGCTCGTGGGCGACATTCAGCAGGAGGTCGAGCCGCTCGAGATTGAGGTTGTCGAGGGCCTGGCGCTTATCGCGACCGTCGGCCGTAACCTGCGCGGTCGTGCCGGCATCTCTGGCCACCTGTTTGGCATGCTTGGCCAGGCGGGCGTGAGCGTGCGTATGATTTCACAGAGCTGTGACGAGATCAATATCATTATCGGTGTCGAGGAGAAGGACTTCGACTTGGCGATTCAGACCATTTACCGTGCCTTCTCCGACGAAAACGGCATTGTGAAGGTCTCCGACCTGGAGGCTCCCACGCCGGTCGACCCCGCCCTGGTCGCACTCCGCAAGTAGCTGCCGTCCCGGTGCATTTTTGGGACAAGTGCCAAAAATCTACGGCGGGGCGTTTCGTTTCGGTTTCGTTTCGACGGGGCGGGTTTCGTGCCCGCCCCGTTCTTGTATACACTGGCAACAATAATCGGCCTGCTCGGCGTGCGGGCAAAAGCCATAACCTTTAAAGGGGGAAGCATGAAACAGTACACGGTTGCTATTTTGGGCGCGACGGGAGCCGTGGGCACCCAGATGCTCGAGTGCCTCAACGAGCAGGAGTTTCCGGTTAGCAAGCTCAAGCTGTTGGCAAGTGCACGCTCCGCGGGCAAGACCGTTGAGTTCCGCGGCGAGCAGATTGTGATTGAGGAAGCTTGCCCCGAGGCCTTTGAGGGCTGCGACATTGTGCTCGGAGCCGCCGGCGACGATATCGCGAAGGAACTGCTGCCCGAGGCCGTCAAGCGCGGCGCCGTCGTGGTCGACAACAGCCATGCCTTCCGTATGGATCCCGAGGTGCCGCTGGTCGTGCCCGAGATCAATGCCGACGATATCAAGTGGCATCACGGCCTTATCGCCAACCCCAACTGCGCGACCATTATCGGTCTGGTTCCCACGTGGCCGCTGCACCAGCTCGCCGGCGTGAAGCGCATGATCGTCTCGACGTATCAGGCGGCTTCGGGTGCCGGCGCTCCCGGCATGGCCGAGCTCGAGGCTCAGCTGGCCGCCCTGGGCCGTGGCGAGGAGATTCCCGAGCCGCGCGCGTTTGCCGCCCAGCTGGCGAGCAACCTGATTCCGCAGATTGGCGGCGTCAAGGAGGAGGGCTTTACCTCTGAGGAGATGAAGCTGCAAAACGAGGGCCGCAAGATTATGCACCTGCCCGAACTGCGCGTGAACTGCACCTGCGTGCGCGTGCCCGTGCTGCGTTCGCACTCCGAGAGCATTACGCTCGAGTTTGAGCGTGACATCACGGTCGAGGAGGCTCGTGCTGCGCTGGCTTCCGCTCCCGGCGTCAAGCTGGTTGACGATATGGCTGCCGAGGATGCACACGACCGCTTCCCCATGCCGATGGATACGTCCGACCAGGACCTGATTTGGGTCGGCCGCGTGCGTCGCGACATCTCGAACCCCGAGGCTGCGCGCGGTATCACCTTCTGGTGCTGCGGCGACCAAATCCGTAAGGGCGCGGCAACCAACGCCGTCCAGGTCGCTAAGCTGCTCTGCGAGTAGTGTGGCCTGTCCGGCGGGGGCCGGGCTTAGTTTTCAGAACGTCCTCGACCATGTGTGGCGCCTTGTCCTGCTCCTTCGGAGCCGCGGACAAGGCGCCACACTGGTCTGCGGAGTGTTCTGAAAACTAAGCCCGGCCCCCGCCTGCGGTGACGCTGTTGCGAGCGGCTTGCGATGGGGCCGTTGTTGGTTGGGGCCGCTGGGCTGATGTGGGGGCACGTGGCTGTTGCGGGCCCCAGTCCCG